>CADALS010000025.1 GCA_902788795.1 uncultured Eubacteriales bacterium
TTCACGCCAAGCCTTTCCGGGACTTTCAACAGCTCGCTGCGTACCGCATCCGCGCTCGCTGTGAAAGTCCGGACGGAAAGTCTTTTCTACCGCTCCGCAAGCGCTTCGAAAACGCATGAGAGGCCCCACCAGCGGCGCAATACAATAATACATGTCACCATTCGCAGTCAGCAATCTGTGCTTTAACAGTGTTCAGCGGTCTTTTAAAGGCCTGGTCCCACACCGGCTACTTCAGCACAACAAAAGAGGACCGGGCCCCTTGCTGAGATCAGCATAGAGAACCGTCCCCTATGATAATTCTTTTTGGCACCTGAGAACCGTCCCTGCGTGCCGGCACACAAGAACCGTCCCCCTGATGCGCTCTGATGCGCCCCTGTATTTTATTTTTACGCATTAGTGTTATGCGCTATATTTCCTTGAACGGGCTTGTCTAAAGTGGTAAAATAACATAAAAGGCGGTGAAGTATCATGTTGTCAGACAGCATCAAAGCAGTAAAGGCCGCAGAGGCAGAAGCTGCGCAAATTATCAGTGACGCACACGCAAAAGCAGAGGCAATAGCTCAGCAGGCAGAAAAAGAAGCCTGCGATATTATTTCTGACGCAGAAAAAAGAGCCAGGATAGCGGAAAAAGAGCTCCTGGAGCTTGCTGCGCAGAAGGCTGAGGCTCACAAAAAAGAAGTAGTTAAGCAGACTCAGGCAGAAGCTGCTGCTCTCAGGGATGCGGCAAAAGCAGCTGCAGACAAGGCTATAGCAGCTGTTATAGACGAGATCGTATAGCAATAAGATCATATTTTCTTAAGGAACCATTATGGCACTTGCGAAAATGAAAAAAATAAGCGTCTGCGCGCGCAAAAGGAACAGGAGCAAGATCCTGGACGCGCTGCAGCGCATGGGTGTCATGGAGATCGAGACCAAACTGGAGGAAGACTTCCAGCTCGAAAAAACAGACACCACCGAGGCCAGGGCCAGCTTCTTAAAGCAGGCCGTGGTGCTTGATAATGCTCTGAAGGTGCTTGACCGCTACGCCCCGGAAAAGAAGGGCCTTCTTTCCGGCCTGGACGGCGGAGACGAGCTCACCCAGGAGCAGTTCAACAACATGAAATCAGACAAGACGGCCGCCTGCGAAGACGCAGCCACCGTCATAAAGCTGGAAAAAGAGATAGACGAGCTCAAAGCTGCCATCACCAGGGACGAGGTCCGCAAGGAAATGCTCGGCCCCTGGCTTGGCCTGGATCTTCCCATGAACTTCTCCGGCACCAAGACCACATCAGTGTTTATAGGAACGCTGCCCGGAGCGTGGGACAGAGCCGCAGTGCTCTCCGCAATAGCCGCGCACGCTGCCAAGGCTGCAGGGGAAGCAGACGGAGCCGCAGAAGCAGGCGCGGAGCCCTTCCCGGCAGAAGTTGAGATACTCCACAACGCCAACGATGCCACCTATGTGGATGTTGTCTGCCTCAAAAAGGACACAGAGGCCGTACAGGCAGCGCTCAGGGCTAACGGCTTTGCAAGGCCGTCGCAGATAGAGCCCGGCATCCCGGCTCACACCGCGGAAAAGATAGAGGCGGACATCCAGGCCAGGGAGCTTAAAATAACAGAAACAGAGGACAAGATAGCTGCCTACGCGGGGCGCAGGGAGTACTTCAAGGTCCTTTCCGACTACTACAACACCAAAGCGGAAAAGTACCGCATGATAGCGGACATACCCCACACGGAAAACGCCATATTCTTCGAGGGCTGGGTGCCCGCAAAGCAGGTGCCGGCAGTGGAGAAGGTGCTCACGGAGCAGTTCGGCGCGGTCGTGGACATAGAGGAGCCCCTCCCGGACGACGAGGTCCCCACGCTGCTTAAGAACAACAAGATCTCCGCTTCTGTGGAATCCGTCCTGGAATCCTATGGACTGCCAAAGCAGGGCAAAGTGGACCCAACGTTCATAATGTCCATATTCTATATAATATTCTTCGGCATGATGCTTTCCGACGCAGGCTACGGCATTGTAATGGTAATAGGCTGCGGGCTGGCTCTGCTGAAGCACCCCGGCATGGCCACCGGCACCAAAAAGATGCTGCAGCTCTTCTTCTGGTGCGGCCTTTCCACCACCTTCTGGGGCTTCATGTACGGAAGCTTCTTCGGAGACCTCATCCAGGTGGTAGCGGAGACCTTCTTCGGCTGGACGGGCGGTACCATACTAAAACCGCTGTGGTTCGAACCTCTGGTGCAGCCAATGAAGCTGCTCACATACTGCATGCTCTTCGGCCTTATCCACCTGCTCACAGGCCTTGCCATAAAGGGCGTGGAGATGCTCAAGGAAAAGGACTTCGTAGGCTTCTTTGCGGAAGTCTTCTCCTGGTTCCTGCTGGTCATCGGCCTGGTCCTGATGCTTGTGCCTACGGACCTGTTCGCTTCCATAAGCGGCCAGACCTACAGCATACCGGACGGACTCGCGATGGCTGCAAAGATAATGGCAGGCCTTGGCGCTCTGATAATCCTGTTCATGTCAGGACGCAGCAACAAGAACTGGGCTCTGCGCATAGCCCTTGGCCTCTACGATATCTACGGCATAACAAGCTGGCTGTCTGATGTGCTCTCGTACTCCAGGCTTCTGGCTCTGGGCCTTGCCACAGGCGTCATAGCAAGCGTCATCAACATGATGGCTTCCATGGTGTCCGGCGGTATTTTAGGACCCGTAATATTCATTATTATCATTCTCGTCGGCCATACGCTCAACATAGCTATCAACCTGCTTGGTGCGTATGTGCACACGAACCGTCTGCAGTTCGTCGAATTCTTCGGCAAGTTCTACGAAGGCGGCGGCAGACCGTTCACGGCGTTTAAGAGGATCAGTAAACATACTCAGATAAAGGAGGATAACTGAGATGAATTTAGGTATGGCATTTGCGATTCTCGGAGCAGCACTTGCTGCATCCCTTGCAGGATGGGGCTCTGCAAAGGGCGTAGGCATAGCCGGTCAGGCTGCCGCAGGCGTGGTATCGGAGGAACCGGGACTTTTCGCTAAGGTCCTCATCCTTCAGCTTCTCCCGGGCACCCAGGGCATCTACGGCCTTCTGGTAGCGTTCATCACCCTTTCCAGGGTAGGCGTTCTCGGCGGCACCCCCGTTGACAACACCGCTACAGGACTTATGTACCTTGCTGCATGCCTTCCGATGGCATTCGTAGGACTTGGCTCCGGCATCCACCAGGGCAAGACCTCCGCTGCATCCATAGGCATCGTTGCCAAGAGAGAAGACCAGTTCGGCAAAGCAATGCTTTTCCCTGCAATGGTAGAGACCTACGCGATACTCGCTCTGCTGATCTCCATACTGGCTATTACCAATATTTAAGGCTTGCATAAAGCCGGGAGGTGACTAATGGCCGGTATCGACGGCATTACCGCTGACATCCTGGCAGCAGCCAGGGAAGAAGCAGGTAAGATATTAGCGCAGGCACAGGAGCAGGCACAGCAGACATCGGCAAAGGCAGAGGAGGACTCCAAAAAGCTCTTCGACGACATCATAGCGTCCGCAAGGGCCAAGGCGGAGGCCGAAAGCAACCGCGCCGCATCGCAGGCTGCGCTCCAGAAGCGTCAGGCACTGCTTGCGCAGAAACAGGAGATAATAAGCTCCATAATAGAAAGAGCCAAGACTGCCCTGCAGGAGCAGGGAGACGAGGCTTATTTCGCCATGGTCGTAAAGCTCATAAAGAAGGCTGCCCGCCCGCAGGACGGAGAGATAGCCTTCGGAGCCAAGGATCTTAAGCGCCTGCCGGAAGGCTTCGAGGCGGCTGCAAACGCAGCTGCAAAGGAGCTTGGCGGAACACTTAAGCTTGCAAAAGACCCCGTGGACATAAAGAACGGCTTCGTGCTCAGGTACGGCGGAATAGAGGAGAACTGCTCTCTGGACGCTCTGTTTGCATCCAGGACAGACGCTCTTACCGACAAGGTGAACGCGCAGCTTTGGTAAAGGAGACCGCAGATGGCTGAAATGAACGATATCTACAGCGTCGCGCGGGTCCGTGTCAAAGAAAAGTACCTGCTGACGGATACGGATATAGAGCAGCTTCTTCAGATGAAGGACGAGGCTGCCGTTCTTGGCATGCTCAGCGATAAAGGCTGGGGCAAGGATCTTGCGGAGGCGGACGCTCACGCCATGCTGGCTTCGGAAGAGGCCAGGGCCGCGGCGGACCTTCGGGACCTGTGCCCGGACCCGGACGTTCTGGAAGTCCTTGAATACCCGGATCTTTATCACAATCTTAAGACAGGCATCAAGGAGATATGCACGGAAGGCAACCACCCGGGCGCTTTCTACGAAGGCAACGCCCTGGGCCGCGCAAAAATCATAGAGATCCTTCGCGAAAAAGCCTACGACAAGCTTCCGGACCACATGAGGCTTGCTGCGCGCAACGCCTACGAGACCATGACTCAGACCATGGACGGCCAGATGTGCGATATAATGGTAGACAGAGCCTGCCTCTGTGCATCAAGGGAAAAGGCGGAGAGCTCCAAACACGATATCTTAAAGGATTACGTGGAGCAGCTGATCGTAACATCCGATATACGCATGGCTGTAAGGGGCGCTCGCACCGGAAAGTCCGCAGTATTCATGAAGGCTGCGCTGGCTCCCTGCAAGAGCTTCGATGTGTCCAAGATGGCAGTAGCCGCAGCTGAGGGCTGGGACGCTCTGCGCGTCTTCCTGGACGACGCAGGCTTTTCCGAGGCCACAGAAGCGCTTGCCGTTTCCGACCCCGCCTTCGAAAAGTGGTGCGACGACCGCATAGCGCACACGGTAAAGCCTCACAGGCGCAACACCTTTGGCGTAGGCCCTGTGGTAGCTTACTACCTTGCCAGAAAGAACGAGATTAAAACAGTCCGCATGATGCTCACCGCAAAGGCCAACGGCCTTTCAGAGAAGAGCATAAGGGAAAGGATCAGGAGGATGTATGTATAACATCGCAGTCATGGGGGACCTGGACAGTGTGTACGGCTTCGCCAGTCTGGGCCTGGACGTCTTTCCCGCCGGCGCGCAGGATGCGCCGGAGCTTCTCAGAAAGCTTGCGGAGGGCGGATACGGAGTCATTTATATAACAGAGGAGCTTGCGGCTCTTATTGCGGAAGACATAGAGCGCTACGCAGAGCAGAGGCTTCCCGCAATAATCCAGATACCCGGCATCAAGGGCAACACCGGAGCCGGTATACAGGGAGTTAAAAATACGGTGGAACAAGCCATCGGATCAGATATTCTGTTCGGCAGCGAGCCTGCCGGGGAAGGAGAACCAAGGTGAGCAGAGGCGTCATCAAAAAAGTCGCCGGACCGCTTGTTATAGCGGAAGGTATGCGCGATGCCAACATGTTCGACGTCGTGCGAGTAAGCGACAAACGCCTTATAGGCGAGATCATAGAGATGCACGGAGACCAGGCATCCATCCAGGTCTACGAGGAAACTTCGGGCCTGGGGCCGGGAGAACCCGTGGAATCCATGGAGGTTCCTCTTTCCGTGGAGCTCGGACCCGGACTTATAGGTGCCATCTACGACGGTATTCAAAGACCGCTCAACGGTATCATGGAGATCAGCGGTTCGGCCAACCTGCAAAGAGGCGTGGAAATAGCCTCTCTGGACAGGGAAAAGGTCTGGGAGTTCGTTCCTACCGCAGCTGAGGGAGACCAGGTCCAGGCCGGAGATGTGATCGGAACCGTCAAAGAGACCGATGTCATAACCCAGAAGATAATGGTGCCCTTCGGCATCACAGGAAAAATAAAGAGCATCAAGGGCGGCAGCTTTAAGGTAGACGAGACCGTCTGCGTTATCGGGACCGAAAAGGGCGATAAAGAGCTCTCCCTTATGCAGAAATGGCCGGTAAGGCGCGGCAGGCCCTACAAGCAGAAATTCCCGCCTGTAAAGCCGCTGGTAACCGGACAGCGCGTAGTTGATACGTTCTTCCCGATCGCAAAGGGCGGCGTTGCGGCTATCCCCGGACCTTTCGGTTCCGGCAAGACCGTAATGCAGCACCAGCTTGCAAAGTGGTCGGAAGCAGACATAGTAGTCTACATCGGCTGCGGCGAGCGCGGCAACGAGATGACGGACGTACTCAACGAGTTCCCGGAACTTAAGGATCCTAAGACAGGAAAGTCCCTTATGGAGCGCACCGTGCTTATCGCGAACACTTCCGATATGCCGGTAGCAGCCCGTGAGGCTTCCATATACACAGGTATAACCATTGCCGAGTACTTCCGCGATATGGGCTTCTCCGTAGCTCTTATGGCAGACTCCACGTCCCGCTGGGCTGAGGCTCTCCGCGAGATGTCCGGCCGCCTTGAGGAAATGCCGGGCGAGGAAGGCTACCCCGCCTACCTGGGCTCCAGACTTGCTCAGTTCTACGAAAGAGCAGGCCACGTAATGTCTATAGGCACAGAGGGCCGCGAAGGCCAGCTGTCCGTAATAGGCGCTGTATCGCCCCCGGGAGGAGATATCTCCGAGCCGGTATCCCAGGCTACGCTGCGTATAGTTAAGGTGTTCTGGGGTCTGGACGCAGATCTGGCTCACCAGAGGCACTTCCCGGCTATCAACTGGCTGTCTTCCTACAGCCTCTATCTGGACAGCATTGGCCCCTGGTTCAACACCAACGTTGACCCGGAGTGGATGTCCATGCGCCAGAAGCTCATGAGCCTGCTTCAGGAAGAAGCTTCCCTCAACGAAATAGTCAAGATGGTAGGTATGGACGCTCTGTCCGCAGGAGACCGCCTCAAGATGGAGGCCGCAAGGTCCATACGCGAGGACTACTTGCACCAGGACTCCTTCAACGAGATAGATACCTACACCTCGCTCCCCAAGCAGTTCAACATGATGAGGCTGGTCTACTCCTTCTACGAAGGCGGTCAGCTGGCACTCAAGAGGGGTGCGGATATAAACGATATCGTAAAGATGCAGACCCGCGAACGCATAGGCCGCTACAAGTACACACCGGAAGCGGATGTTGCCGCGGAATTCGATAAGATCAGCAAGGAGCTCGCACAGGAGTTTGCTGCTATCACCGGAAAGGAGGCTCGCTGATGCCTAAGGAATACCGGACAATACAGGAGGTCGCAGGGCCTCTGATGCTCGTAAAGAGCGTAGAGAACGTCAAGTACGACGAGCTCGGCGAGATAGAGCTTGCGGACGGCCAGACACGCCGCTGCAAGGTCCTGGAGATAGACGGAAGCAACGCGCTGGTGCAGCTGTTTGAGTCTTCTACAGGTATAAACTTAAGCAACAGCAAGGTGCGCTTCCTTGGCAGGTCCATGGAGCTTGGCGTTTCTGAGGACATGCTGGGCCGCGTATTCGATGGCCTGGGCCGCACCATAGACGATGGCCCGGAGATACTTCCGGAAGAACGCAGGGATATAAACGGCCTGCCCATGAACCCGGCTGCAAGGGCTTATCCTTCCGAGTTCATTCAGACCGGTGTTTCCGCTATAGACGGTCTTAACACCCTGGTCAGAGGCCAGAAGCTGCCTATATTCTCGGCTTCCGGTCTTCCGCACGCCAACCTGGCTGCCCAGATAGCAAGGCAGGCTAAGGTGCGCGGCACCACGGAGCCTTTTGCGGTAGTATTTGCCGCCATGGGTATAACCTTCGAGGAAGCCAACTTCTTCATCCAGTCCTTCCGCGATACCGGCGCTATAGACCGTACGGTACTGTTCATCAACTTGGCCAACGACCCTGCTGTAGAGCGTATATCCACACCTAAGATGGCGCTCACCGCTGCGGAGTACCTGGCCTTCGAAAAGGACATGCACGTACTGGTAATACTCACCGATATCACTAACTACGCTGACGCTCTCCGTGAGATATCCGCAGCCCGCAAGGAAGTTCCCGGACGCCGCGGCTATCCGGGCTACATGTACACAGACCTTGCTACCATGTACGAAAGAGCCGGCCGCCAGAGAGGAAAGAAGGGTTCCATCACGATGATCCCTATCCTCACCATGCCGGAGGACGATATAACCCATCCGATCCCGGACCTTACCGGATATATTACCGAGGGCCAGATAATCCTGAGCCGCGAGCTCTACAGAAAGGGCGTTACTCCTCCTATCGATGTTCTGCCGTCCCTGTCCCGTCTTAAGGACAAGGGTATAGGCAAGGGCAAGACCAGGGAAGACCACGCATCTACCATGAACCAGCTCTTTGCAGCCTACGCGCGCGGCAAGGACGCTAAGGAACTGATGGTCATACTCGGCGAGGCCGCTCTGTCCGATATAGACCTCATCTACGCCAAGTTTGCGGATGAGTTCGAGGAGAAATACATCTCCCAGGGCTACGACAACGACCGCTCCATAGAGGAAACTCTGGACATCGGCTGGGAGCTGCTGCGCATACTGCCCAGGTCCGAGCTGAAGAGGATCAGCGATAAGCTTCTGGACGAATACTACGAGAAACACTAAGACTTTAAGAATAACAGTTACCCAGGAGGCATAGCCGAATGGCAAGTACACAGATAAAACCGACCCGTATGGAGCTTACCCGGCTCAAGAAAAAGCTGGGCACAGCCGTTAAGGGCCACAAATTGCTCAAGGACAAGAGAGACGAGCTCATGAGAGAGTTCATGGATCTTGTCCGCGAGAATATGGAGCTTAGGAAAAAGGTGGAGGCAGGCATACGCGCCGCCAACGTCAATTTTGTCGTGGCCAGGGCGGATATGTCCGAGGAGATACTTCAGGCCGCGCTCATGGTACCCAAGCAGAGCGTGGAGCTGAAGGCTTCCAGCCGCAACGTTATGAGCGTGGATGTGCCGGTGTTCGACTACACCACCAGGACCCCGGACGCCAACGATATATACTCCTACGGCTTTGCGTTTACCAGCTCTGAGCTGGATGGCGCCGTCAAGTCTTTGAGCGACGTCTTCCCGGACATGCTCAAGCTTGCGGAGGTGGAGAAGTCCTGCCAGCTGATGGCTTCCGAGATAGAAAAGACCCGCCGCCGCGTAAACGCGCTGGAGCACGTTATCATTCCGGAGACCAGGGAGGGCATACGCTACATAACCATGAAGCTGGACGAGAACGAGCGCAGCACGCAGACCCGCCTTATGAAGGTCAAGGACATGATGCTCGAACAAGCCCACCACTACTCAGAAAAATAGCACCCGGGGACGGTTCTCAGGTGCCAGCACCCAGGGACGGTTCTCAGGTGCCAACTTCACAAAACAACATAGGGGACGGTTCTCTATGCTGAAAAGAGCATAGGGGACAGTCCTCTTTTTATTTACTCTGAGAATCTGCACCGGCCGCTGTTTGGTGGAAAGCAGCCGGATCCGGGGCTCATGCGCTTTCTTCAGCCCGCTACGCGGCTTCACGCCAAGCCTTTCCGGGACTT
This sequence comes from uncultured Eubacteriales bacterium, assembly GCA_902788795.1. Taxonomy (GTDB): domain Bacteria; phylum Bacillota; class Clostridia; order Peptostreptococcales; family Anaerovoracaceae; genus RUG13409. The sequence continues at coordinate 9,342 of CADALS010000025.1, forward strand.
TCATCAGCTCGCTGCGTACCGCATCCGCGCCCGCTGTGAAAGTCTATTCGAAAAGTCTTTTCTACCGCTCCGCAAGCGCTTTGAAAGCGCATGAACGGCCCCACCGGCTGCAATACACTAAATAAAACCGGTGCAGCTCCTCATTGCAACTAAAAAAGAGGACCGTCCCCCTTGCTGAGATCAGCATAGAGAACCGTCCCCTATGATAGTTTGTGAAGTTGGCACCTAAGAACCGTCCCCGAGTGCCGTCAGGCGGCGGGCTGGGTGCGTCTTGGCTGGGCAATGTAGAATATGATGCCCAGAAGCGCGAAGCCTATGCCTACCAGCCAGTAGTACTGGATCAGGTCGTTTGTGGTGCCGTAGATCTGGAGCACTCCGGTAAGCAGGCTGCCCAGGGTGAGGGTGGCTACGCCGCATGCGTAGAGGTTTTCTGCCGCCATGCCGGGGGTCTTCATCCTGAAAAGCGCTATGAACAGGTTCGGGAGGACTCCCAGGGCCAGAGGCACTGCAAAGGCTCCTACCATGAATACGGACCAGACTCCGTGGCTGAAGATCTCGTAAACGAGGCCTATTACTGCGCAAACTACTGCAACTATAAAGTAGTTCCTTGCTATTCTAAGGGGCACCTTGCGGCTTGGTTTAATATCCGATGTATACAATGTCGCTCACCTTCCTTTCGCTTGAGCTGCGACCGCTGGTGGTCGGGTTGTTTATTACTTCTCCGTTAAAGTATATCGTGGACGATCCGCCGCCGTCCAGGTTGTAGGCTGTCTCTGCGCCAAGCTGCTTCATGACCTGAGCCAGCTCGTAGAGGGAAAGCCCCTCGCTTTCGTCCGTGCGGCCGTCTGCAACTACAAACAGGTAGTGGCCTTCTCCGACTATGCCTATGGCTGTCCTTGGGTTGCTGGCCATGGCCTTGCCGACTTCCTCGCTGGAAGTGACGGCTATCTGGCCGTTATCCACAAGCGCCGGTCCAAAGGAGAGGACCTGCTGCGCTCCGGCAGCCAGGAGCTGCTCGGCTGTCACTTCGTTTTCATTAATTATACCAAACGTTCCGTCTTTGTAAATGACAAGATCTTCGCCGCCGTCCGAAGTGCTGCGGTAGAGCACGCCGTTGCGGATGACGTAGCCCTTGGTCTGGGCCCCGTAGTAGTCCCCGTTGATGGCGAGGATGGCATCCACGCTGTCTGCGGTGTCGGAGGTGGTTGCTGTGACGTTCTTGCCGTAGACTCCGCGCGCCAGGGCGGTCTTGAGGTACTCCGCGGAACTCACATACACGTCCGCAACGTAGATGGTGGTGTCGTTGACGCGGTACTCTTTGATGGTGACGCTTATGTTTTCGTCCGTGTAGCTGCTGTCGGTGACCACCGGTGTGGTAGTGTTCTTTAAAGCATTGCTGGCAGAGCTGCCGGACTTGCCGCTGTTTTTGCTGCTGTTTGAGCTGATTTTGCTGTCTGTGTTCTCTTCTACTGTTGCGCTAAGCTCATCGTCTAATAGCGATGCGCTGTTCCCTGCTTCATTCGTAGTGCTGTTTGCTGCATCGTTGGTAGACGATGCAGTGTTGGATTCTTTGCTGCTTTCGGTATCGCCGGTAGACGATGCGTTTTGGAGGCTCTCGGAATTGCCTGCCGCCTCTGAAAGCTGCGAGCTTGTGATCCCGGTGCCTTCCGCCGAGTAGACCCTTGTAATAACGAATGTATCTAGCAGAAAGTACACCGAGAAAGCCATCAGCACCGCTAAATACGCGGCCAGCCATGTTTTCTTTCTGTGTTTCATTTCTTTGTTCCTTTATCGACTGCGGCGCTTACCGGCCTTGCTTTGCAGGCCTTTGCGCCCTTAGCATTAACTTACGATGCTATTATGGCGCAGTAATGTCAACAATAAAAAAAGACACGGTGAAGAAACCGTGTTGTTGGATACGGGGGACGGTTCTGCCATAGGGGCTGTCCCAGGAAGAGCTCGCGATAAAGCTGACCGGGATCATCCAGGCCTGCGCAAAGATGCGTCCAAACGGCTTAGCGGACCTGGAAGTCAACCCACGCGGCAGAGAGTGGGCTGCTGGGGACAGAAGCAAAATAAAAAAGGCCGTCTCCTTAAGCGACGCAAGTAGTAAAGGGCGGCTATTTTTATAGTTTATTGATCCTCAGTGGCAGTAGCCGCAGTCGTTGCAGGGGTAGCCGAAATCGCAGGGCTGGATGTCCGGCGCGGTGTCGGTCAGGGGCTTGTAGCCTAAAGCTTCCGCCTCTGCGCGTGTCTTGGGGTAGCCGCTGGGTTTGACAGGAGGCGCTGACTGCAAGGCTGAACCGCTTGGGTCCGATGTATTCCCGGCGTCGGTGTTTGATGCTGCAGCGGGGGGCTTTGCTGAGCCGGCAGAGTCCTGCGCCCCGTCGTAACTGCTATTGAAATCGTTCAGAAAATCGTAGATATCCATAATATCGTCCTGTAATCTTTTTCGCCGAATAGGGTCATCCCATGCGGCGTGTTGCTCTTTGGCAGGATCTGCCAAAATGTGAAAGAGAACCGTCCCCTATAACGAGTTTTCTATTATTGCGGCGAGGGCTTCCAGGCCGATGCGGTCTTCTTCGGTGAAGCGTGCGAAGCTGGGGCTGTCTATGTCCAGGACGCCTACAACGGCGCCGTCCTTGTGCAGGGGCACAACTATCTCCGAGTTGCTGGCGGAATCGCAGGCTATGTGGCCGTCGAAAGTGTGGACGTCCTTTACCAGCTGCGTGGCATCCTTTGCAACAGCCGTGCCGCAGACGCCGCTGCCCACTTCAATTTCTGTGCAGGCCACCTTGCCCTGGAAGGGCCCGAGCACCAGCTTGCCGTCCTCCATTAGGTAGAAACCGGCCCAGTTGATGTCGTCCAGGTGTTCCCACAGAAGCGCTGCCGCGTTGGCCAGGTTGGCAATGCGGTAGGGGCAGATGGAAAGCACTGCCTTAACGTAGCTGTTCAGCTCTGCATAATCTGTCATTCTTTTTCTCCTTCGGCTGCTTCGTCCTTGCCGCTGCCGTTGCGGACCTCGTCCAGCTGGCTGTAGAGCGTGAACTTGGATATTCCAAAGAACTCGCACAGGCGCACGTAGGACTTTGCTATCTGCATTGCGCCGTGTTCGTCCAGGTATTTGAGCGCCACCAGCCTTTCCTGGCGGGTCATTTCCGTGCCCGTCTTGCCCGTGAGGGCCTCAACATCGCGAAGGTAGGCCTCCAGCAGGTCCCCGACGTTCTGGATGAAGGACTTGTGGTGCACGGAAACATTGTTGTCCATCCCTATAAAGCTGTTGAGCGCCTTCTGGGCGTTAACGAGCTCCGAGATGTCCATATTTATGCAAACAGCGCCGATGACGCTGCCGTTTTCGTCTCTTAAAAGTGTGGTGGAGGATTTGAGGGTCTTGCCGGAATCAGTGTCACCGAAATACAGCTCCAGGTCCTCTGCCGTTCCTCCGAACTCCGGGAGACGGTCGAAGAACAGGCGCGGGGGAGCATCCCCGACAGATCTGCCGCTGACGTGGCCGTTGATTATCTTTACTATGGTGCTTCCCAGGTCCCCGCGGAAGTCGTGAACGACTATCTCGCAGTTGCTTCCCAGCAGCCTTGCCAGGTTCTCCAGGAAAGCCTCAAAATCCTTGTTGATCAGTTCTTTCATAGTAGTAAAAAAGGGCGGAGCC
>CADALS010000026.1 GCA_902788795.1 uncultured Eubacteriales bacterium
ATTTGTTTATTATTATTTGAGGTATTTCTTCGCAGTCGGAAAAAATTTCCTGTATTTTTTTTAATAATGTATGTTCATTTTCATGGTAATAATTTGTAACCGTTATAATTGGTGCAAAATTGTATCTTAAAAGATATTTTATTGCAAAAACAGCCTGCCTGTAAGCTCCACGGTATCTTATATCATCGTTTTTTATCTCATCATCGTATCGCTGTTCTTCAACTACGCAACGAATAACGGCACCATGGAAGTCCTGGGCAAGAAGATGCTCTATGCTCTTGGCGGAAACGCAAGGCTGGTCCCCTGGGCTGCATTCATCATCTCTGCAGTTGTTGCGCTGCTTGGCGCCGGATCTTCAACACCTCTGATCGTGGGCCCGTTCATATTCGTTGTCGGCTGCTCCGCGGGCGTTGATCCCACTCTTACAGCTGTTGCTATAACACTTGGCAACCTGCTCGGCGGCGCCAGCCCGTTCAACGGCTACGGCGGCATCATAGGCAAGAACCTTATCATAGCCAACGGTGAGACCGAAGAGTACGCTATGAACGTTGCTCTGAAGCTTTTCTACCTGGAGATCATCGTATGTATAGTACTCATGGTGGTATTCTACTTCCTGCTCAAGGGCTACAAAGGCAAGAAGGTGCATGTTGAAAAGCCGGAGGACTACAACAAGACTCAGAAGATCACGCTGACTATAGTGCTGCTGGTATTTGCCTTCATGCTTGTACCGCCCATGCTCAACCTGATCATAAAGAACAATGCATTTATAACAAAGCTCGCAGGGATCTGCCAGCCTCAGGTGGTTATGGCTATAGGCGCTGTTGCCTGCTCCCTGCTTAAGCTTGGCGATGAAAAGCAGGCTATCAGATCTATTCCTGTCAATACTATCGTAATGATAACCGGTGTGTACATGCTGGTAAAGGTTGCCGCTGCTGCGGGTATGGTAGATATGGTCTCCAAGGCTCTTCAGAACAGCATCCCAAGAGGCATAGTACTTGGTGCTATAGTTCTGTTCGCAGCTTTCCTGAGCTTCTTCTCCAGCTCCACCTCTACGGTAATGCCGCTCCTGTATCCGCTCGTTCCCGGACTTGCTGCGTCCCTGAGCCTCAACCCGGTAGCGCTTTACTTCTGCTGCTTCTGGGGCGGATTCACCACAGCATGCAGCCCGTTCTCCACAGGCGGCTCCGTGTTGATCGCGGCAAACCCCTACAATGAAGAGAAGGAAAAGCTCTCGAAAACTCTCATCATCATGGCTCTTGTTATGCCCGTGATATCCATAATCCTCGCAGAAGTCGGACTGTTCAACATCTTCTCGGTGTAGTGCTCTGACGGAGGCTCAAAATGACTGAAAGAATAAGGAGGATGCTCGACAGGGCATCCTCGACCCCTATAAACATCGGCCTGGAAAAGCTTAAGATAGCGCTGGACACTCTTGATGAAGAGCGCAACCGCACTAACTATGCTTACCGTTCTGCGCTGCAGGCCAACTATTTCACCAGGATGCCTATAACCATCCCGGAAGACGATATCCTGGCTGGTACCGGCTCCTCCACCTATAATGGCGTGGAGCTGGATTCTGAGATGGGTCGCTGGACGCAGGCAGAGATAGATCATCTTTTTGAAGAGACCGGGGATATGTACGCTATCTCCAAGGAGAATTACGAAAAGCTCGAGGAGTGGGCGCCCCGCATAGATGCTGCGTTTAAAAATGCAAGAGCCTGCGATTACCTGGCAGAGCTTACATGGGACGTCCCGAGGCTCAACGCTTTTATCAGATCCGGTGTTACGATGCCGGTATGGAAGAGCAGGGAGTCCGGTGCCAGCAACGGTATAGGACAGACCGGTATAGGAGTAGGCCCAGGCTTCACGCTTGCGTGCGTGGATTTTTCCAGGATACTCAACGAGGGTGCAAGAGCCCTGATAGACGAGGCAAAGGAGTGCATAGCAAGCGAGCGCTGCCTCAACTACGAGGCTTTTGAAAAGCACGAATACTGGATGGGTGTAATAAAGGTCTTTGAAGGCTTTATTGCATACGCCAACAGGCATGCGGATCTTGCGGAAAAGATGGCGGCTGAGTGCAAGGATGAAAAGCGCAGGGCGGAGCTTCTGCGTATGGCAGAGGCCTGCAAATGGGTGCCGGAGCATCCTGCCAGGAACTTCTACGAAGCCGTGCAGGCTTACTGGTTCACGCTGCTGTCTGTGGCATCCAATACAATGTCCGGCGGCAGGCCTGATCAGCTGCTGTACCCCTTCTACAAGAAGGACAAGGAGGCCGGCGTCCTGACAGACGAGGAGGCTCTGGAGCTTCTGGAGTGCATAAAGGTCCATACCACTACCTTCCATACAGTAAGAGGGGGCCTTGGAAGAGGACGCCATTCCGGCGACGCCAGGTGGATCAACTTTGTTATTGGCGGCTGCGATCCCAGGACCGGCAAGGACGCGTGCAACGAGCTGACTATGCTGTTTATGCAGGCTTCCCTGGAGTGCGGAGTGCCACACCATACCATCACGCTGAGGGTCGGCAAAGACACTCCTATGGAGGTGATCGCAAAGGGCGTGGAGTGCGTGCGCAGCGGCATAGGCATGCCTGCGTTCGTATCTGAGCAGTCCTATATCAACTTCTTTACAAGCAAGGGCTTCCCTGTGGAGCAGGCAAGGGATTTTGCTATCTGCGGCTGCCTGGATGCGGTGCTTCCCGGAAGGTCCAGGACTATAGGCGTAATATTCTACAATGAACCCCAGGTGCTGGATATCTTCCTGCACAACGGCTACTGCAGCCTTATAGGCGAGGATATAGGGCCCAAGCCCGGCGCTGCAGACAGCTTTAAGAGTTGGGATCAGTTTATAAACGCGTTCTGGAAGCACATGGAGTGGTTCACCGCGCTGGCTGCGGAGCGTTGTTCCATAGATACTCTGGCAAGGACGATCGCTGCTACCGAGCCCTTCAAGAGCCCTCTTATGGTTGACGGCGTAAAGTGCGGAAAGCCTCTCGACAGGCGCCGCTTTGAGCCGTTCGATACCATAGTAACCGTAATGACGGTCGGCGGCATAAATGTGGCAAACTCCCTTACCGCTATCAGGAAGCTGGTGTTCGAGGACAAGAAATACACGCTGTCCCAGCTCGTGGCTGCTCTGGACGCCAACTGGGAAGGCTATGAGCAGATGCGTGCAGACTTTATTGCGGCGCCTAAGTACGGAAACGACGATGACTACGCAGACGAGATGGCTGTGGAGCTGTACAAGCGCCATTCGGAGCAGGTCGCGGCGTGCGATAACGGTTTCGGCAACGGCTGCGTGCCTTCCGGCATCTCTATCTCTGCGCATCAGCCTTGCGGCAAGGTAGTAGGTGCATCTCCGGACGGCAGGAAGGCTTTCGAGATACTGTCCGACGGTATGATCTCCCCGGAGCAGGGCACAGACAAGGAAGGAATTCTTGCTGCGTTCAATTCCGGAAGGAAGATAGAGCAGGACTCTTATCAGGCGACACTGTTCAACATGAAGTTCAGCCCGACCGCGCTGAAGACCGAAGGGGATATGGTGAAGCTGGCCTCTGTTATCAAGACTTATCTGACCAACGGCGGAAAACAGATCCAGATGAGCTGCGTATCAGATAAGACGCTGAGGGAGGCGCAGGCCGATCCTAAGAACCACAAGGACGTTATAGTGCGCGTGGCAGGATACAGCGCATACTTCGTGACCCTTACGAATATGATGCAGAACGAGATAATCGCACGCACCGAAAACGACACGATAGGTTAAAGAGCTTCTCAAAGAATGATAATTGGGGACGGTCCCGAATTGTCAAAATGGAAATTGTTTCCAAAATGACAATTCGGGACCGTCCCCAATTTACATGTTGACATCCAACTGTGTTACTCGTATAATACAGTTGGATGAACTGTATTACGCGTGTAATACGGTTCCGGCAGGGAATTTTGTTCAAAAGGGTGCCGCAGCAAAAGGCGGCATGGAAACGGAAACACTAAGTGATAACATTCGAGGGTTTCAAAACTGAAGACGGAAAGCCCATATACCAGCAGATCCTGGAGTTCATAAAGCGCGGGGCTGCGGCAGGCACCATAGCGGACGGCGACGAACTGCCGTCGCGCAGGGTGCTGTCCGCGCTGCTTGGCATCAACCCCAACACCGTGCAGAAGGCGTTCAGGCTGCTGGAAGATGAAGGGCTCATAGAGTCCCGCGCGGGTTCGGGCAGCTTCATGACCCTCACCCCGGAGCATGTGGAGCGCATAAAAGTAGAGCTGCTGACAGCGGACATACGAGGTCTTACCCAGGCGCTCAAGCGCACAGGGGTCAGCCGTCAGGAGGCGCTACGCCTGATAGACATGTACTGGGACGATCCCGCGGAGGCAAAAGCTTCTGACGATCCTGCGGAGGTGGACGGCAATGAAAAGGCTTGATATCTCAAGGTTTTACCCGCCCGGCTACGACTACGGGCGCTGGAACGGTTACGCGGCAATGGCGCTGGCAGTCTGCGGCATGGCTCAGATCATACTTTACTCGAGCGCATTTAGCAGCGCTTACGGCCAGCTGGACTGGAACTGGGACCACACCAGGATCGTGAGCGGCAGGATAAAAATGGCGCCGTTTGCGGATGTGGCGGGCGGCTGCTGGGCACCGCTGGTGATATTCGCGCTCTACTGCGTGCTGTGGGCGGTGCTGCTGAGGCTGTACTTCTCGCAGTACTCGAACAGCATATACATAATGAGGCGCCTTAGCAGCAACCGGGAGCTTGCAGTCAGGTGCCTGGCGGGTCCGGCTGCGTTTGCGCTCTGCGCCCTGGCCCTGAGCCTCATACTGATGCTGTTCTTCAGGCTGTACTACAACGCAGTGGTCCCGGACATGTGCAAACCGTTATAGGGGACGGTTCTCCTTCACCAAAAGTTGCAAAGTTATAGGGGACGGTTCTTCTTCACCAAAAGTTGCTGCCCAAGGGGGTATAAAATGCTCGAAATTAACAAACTGAACAAGAGATTCGGCGCCAAGCAGGTGCTCTACGATATAGACCTTAAGCTGCAGCCCGGCGAGATAGTCGGCCTGTTCGGAGAAAACGGCGCCGGCAAGACCACGCTCATGAAGTGCATCCTGGGCCTGCTGCGCTACGACGGCACCGTCCGCCTGGACGGAGAGCCCATCACCCGCAAAAACATCGGGCGCTTTGCCTTCGCCACCAGCGAGCACAGCTTCTTCCCGGACCTTTCAGCCAAGGGGCACGCGGAGTTCTTCGCGGACCATTTCGGCACCTTCCGGCAGAAGCGTTTCGACGGCCTGATGGACTTCTTTGCGCTCCCGAAAAGCAAGGCGATACGCAGCTTTTCCACCGGCCAGCAGAACCAGTTCGAGGTGGTGCTGGCGCTGTCGCAGGGGGCGGACTACATATTCATGGACGAGCCCTTTGCCGGCAACGACGTCTTCAACCGCGAGGATTTCTACAAGGTCCTGGTCGGCATCCTTGAGCCCACCGAAACGGTTCTGCTCTCCACCCACCTGATAGAGGAGGTCTCGGACTTCGTGGGCAGGGCCGTGCTGATCCACCGCGGCCGCATAGTGGGGGATTCCACCGCCGACGAGCTTGATTCCAAAGGCATCACGCTGATGGATTACATAAAAGAAACTTACAACTACCGCGCAGACCGCGTAGCCCGCGCCCTGGACAGCATCAACGAATAAGATGAAAAAGTATCTTTCGATAACTGAATTACTGGCAAAGCGGACCTTGTGGAAGGTTCTGGCGGTAGTGGCAGTAATGTTCGCCGCGGAGTTTCTCTGGGCAAGATCAGTGCTGATCAATGGGATCCGTGTTAATGACATGAACGCAAATCTTGCAGGAGGCACATACACTTATCCTGCAACGCTGTGGAACCTGGGCATTCAGTTCACCACCTGCTACGCAGTGGCGCTGGTCCTGATAACACTGATCCAGCTCCGTCCTTTCATAGCAAAGGGCAGCAGCGCCTACCAGGTGAGGATGCTTCTGGTCTCTGAGCGAAGCTGGATGCTCACTGCTGCGGTCTATGACATAGCTTGCGTATTCCTGGCGTGGGCAGCTACATCCGGAGCCATACTTGCATCTGCCAGGGTCTACATGGGGCTTCCGCAGTATCAGGAGAGTGCACAACGTATCTACGTGGAGATATTGCAGAGCCCAAGACTGAACCTGTTCGTACCGGCAGACAATAAAATGATGCTTTGCTGCATGCTCATGATAACTATTGGCATTGGCCTGCTGACAGCTGCGGGAACTGCCGGGATGCTTCACGGCAAGGCCCCGGTACTGGCGCTTGTCAGTACTGTCCTGGTGGCGGCAGTGCTGGGCATCCCGACGTTTGAGAGGTTTATTAAGGGAGCCGCGTGGGTCATTGCCGCGGCGGCAATTATCAGTTTCGCCGGAACTTACGTAGGTCCGGCAGAAAAGGGCAAGGCAGAGGAGGCAGACGATGGGGAATAAGAAGATACATGTATTATCCATACTGCTTGCTGTGCTTGTGATAGCAGGCTCCGCTGTGTTAGGAACAGGTTCCGGCAGGATAGCAAAAAGCGCGGATGCTGTGGAATTCAAATCTGCGCAGAGCTTCGGAGATCCGGCAGCTGCCAAAGGACTCGCCCTGAAAGCAAACGCTTTTTTCATGGGTTATGAATACCCTTTCAAATGGAGCACGAATGCGGTGTTTGCCGAAAACGGTCCCGGATTCAGTACGATCCATGAAAAAGTTGATCAGTATTATCTTCATAATATATACAACACGAACGAGTTTATGAGGCATGAGGCCAAGGTCTATGTGGATCTCGGGCTCAATGGAAAGCTCTATCAATACGCATTCGATCTGATGCGCGGGGCAGGACCCGGGGCGAGCAAGACTGTTGAGATAAAGCTCTCCGATTACATGGAGTACTACCCGGTAGCCATCATGGTAGACGGGCAAAAGGAGAACGACCATATCTTTATTTATACCGGATCATCCAATGATATTTCGGGATCAGAACGAGGTTCGGCCGGCAGGATAAACAGCTGGCTTGCTGAGCACTTTGCCGTTCCTGTTCCAAAAGACGAGGCGGGTACGCTAAGGATCTTCAAGAATTCCGAGAACAATATCACGCTTGGCTACACTTCGGAAGACGGCCGGTATATCGAGGAACACATGACCGGGCTGATAGCCTTCGGCGATATAGTAGGCAGCAGCTGCATCATAGATCTTTATACGGGAGATCTTGGAACGACTCTGGCTCCGGGCGCGGCAGTCTATGAGATCCCTATCAGGGAGACCAGGTATGGCCTGGACCTTGATGTCTCAGGCGTCAGAGAGGCCGCAAGGAACGAAGAGGGTTTTGCGAGCCGCTTCTGCGAGCTTTCGGCAGACAAAAGCATGCTTCTTGCGGCTGCGGACGATGGCAGCACACTTAAGGCCTTCGTAATGAGTATCAGTACCGGCAGGACGCGGAGCCTGGAGCTTTGCACGCTTTCTGCGGGGCAGGATTACAGGGCGTACTACAAGGACGATTACATGGTCGTGGACGTCTTCAGGGATGCCTGGTACTGCGTGGCCCCGGGCGAGGGCGGCAGCTTCGAAGTCATTAGATTCCCGCAGAGCAGCGCTTTCGAGCAGAGTGCGGACTTTGCGATGCTGCACGAGGGCTCCATGTGTACGGATGTGAGCTTCGATGGCGAAAAGCTTGCGGCAGCAGGCTATTACGGAACAGTAACAAGGCGCGAGACTCAGTACGGTCGCTACACAAACTTCGATTTCAAAGGGCTCTACGCTTCGGTCTACGACAAAGGCGGCCTGAAATACCACGAGGCGTGGGAAAACAGCCTCAGAAGCTTGGGGAGCTTCGAGTTCGGCAGGCAGATGCAGGACCGGAACTTTGTAACAGCAGATTGGACTGAATAGGGATGAAAGGGGACGGTTCTTCTTCACCTTTTGTTAAATATTACAAGATGGCTGTTTTATAAGACGAAATGAGAAAGACTTTATCCATAACTGAATTACTGGCAAGGCGCAGCCTGTGGAAGGTGCTGGCGGTGCTGGCTGTGATGGCTGCCGCGGAGCTTGGGTGGTTTGCACTGATGCTCGGAAACAGGCCGGATGCAACGCTGTTCGATGCCGGCAGGCCCTTCATGTGGATCTTTGCGGCTGCAAATATCGCAGTATTCGTGATACTTGGCGGCCCGGCAGCCAAAAAGTCCAACTACGGCTACAGCGTGCGCATGCTTGGGGTCACTGAGGGCCGGCTGTACCTTATAAACATAGTGTACTGCCTATTGGCCTTCCTTATGGCCTGGGGCGTTCAGGCTGCGGTCCTAATGGCTGCAGCAAAGATGTACACGTCCGCGCCGGGATTTACAGGCGTAGTCATGAGCCCCATGGTAGAGATATATTCTTCGCGGTACCTGCACGCCATGCTTCCGATGCAGGACTATGCAATGCTTGCCGTGCTTGCTGCAGGGCTGCTGTTCCTGGCGGTCTATGCGGCCAGCTTTGCCGAGGCTCAGCGCGCAAGGAGCACGGCGGTTAGCGCCTTCCTGGGACTTACCTGCGTGCTGGCTTCCAGGATGCGGGCGGTGTCGGAGACAGGTCTGCTGCTTACTATCGTCGCGGCATTCTTTGCCATGTTCTGCGTGTTTGCCGCGACTGGTCGTTTCGCAAAGAAAGGCAGCAAGGAGGTGGACGATGGTGAGTAGGAAAAGGCACATACTGACCCTTGCGGCGCTGATCCTTGCAGCAGCCTGCGTGTTCGCAGCAGTGTGGGCAAGCAGCAGCCTTAATGCGCGTGCTGCAGACGCCGCGTTCAAAAAGACCTGGAGCGAGGGCGATCCTTCGGCGGCCGAAGGCCTCAGCCTGACTTCATATATAAACTCCGGCGACAATGTCCTCCGCTGGAAGAACGACCTGGTGTTCGACGGAGGAGAGCAGAGCCGCACTGAGCAGTCCTACAGGGCCATGGTGCCTTACGAGGGGTATGGGGGAAGCGATTTCAGGGCTTTCATCAGCGTTGAGGGTACTCAGGAGCTGCGGGAGCTTCAGGAGTCCATGATGAATCAGTGCGAGGTGGGGAGCCGCATCAGCAGCAAGATATTGTTGAAGGACTACTTCAAGTATTACCCGCTCTCTGTGCAGTGGTCGGTCGGCGGAGAGAACTATAATACTGTTGATTACGTTGGGTATAGTGATCTGGACAAGGCGGTCAACTCTCTGTTCCGCGTGCCGGTGAAGGCAACCGACTATATGATATTGGCTTGCGAAAAACACAGTCAGGGTGGCTCGTCTACCGGCATCGAGGCGCATTATGCGACTGGCTACTCAGTTGCGGGCTACCTTGTGGGCAGCGATATGATATGCGTGACGGTGCTTAATGATTACCCTGACACGATCTGGACGTCTGAGCCGTCTTCCGTGGAGGCAGAGATCCGCAGCTTCCCGGTAAAAAAGCTGGATAAAGCTATAGAGATCGCCGGCGGAAAGATAAGCTATGTTCCGGCCTCCGAGAACGCGGAGCTTTTGTGGGAGCTTCCGGAAGGCGCAGTCTATAAGGCATGCGGGTCCATGCTTTCAAGAGAGGCCGTGGTCGTGGTCTACAGTGAGGGCGGCGTGCTGAAAGCTGCAGTCTGCGATGCTGCGGGAAAGGCTCCCGTGGAGATAGTGCTCCTTGAAGGAGTGGAGAATGACGCGGCTTGCAGTTTCTACCAGAAGGAGGACTACGCTGTAGTCCAGGTAGGGGCTGAGGCATTCTGCTGCATATGGAAGGACGCGTCCGGCTGGAGATCCAGCAGTTTCTCTTCGCTGGATCTGCAGTTCCTTGCGGAGAGCCAGTGGTATGGCAATTTGTCCGTAGCGTTCAATAAAAAGAACTTTGCAGTTGCAGGGGTCATCGGAGGGAATGATCCATACCGCGGCTGGCAAGTCTACCGCGGCGTGTTCCTGGCGGTGCTTTCCGCGGACGGTCCTGTGTACCAGGCAAAGTACGGCAGCGACGCGATCGCGGCATCGGCATTCAGCGATCATGACGGTTACCCAAGAGCTGCAAGCATCTACATACCCTACAGCGCCCTCAAATGGTAATGTGAATTGGGGACGGTCCCGAATTGTCAAAATGGAAAAGTTTACCAAATAAAAAGTCGGTTTTCCGCGCTGATCTCGGCAGAAAACCGACTATTATTAATGCTATAATTTACCAAAATGACAATTCGGGACCGTCCCCAATTGTTATTCTTCCGGGACCATGCAGGTGGGGCAGTCGGCCTCGACTGTGATGCCCATCTCGTTCATTACCTGGCCCATCATTGCGATCTCGGCCTCCCTCATGTCCTTGTAGCCGAGGCAGGTAACGGAGTTCTCCTGGATCTTGTAGACGAAGTCCTCGCCGGCAGCCTTCATGGCCTTGATGTGCGCAAGGAGCTTCTCCAGAGTGTCCTCGGAGTAGGTGCGAAGCTCGCTGGTCTGGTAGGTCTCGATGGAGGCCCACTCTTTTTCTTCGGAAGCGTGCAGCGGGCGGCCGCCGAGGGCCAGCAGCGGGTAGCTCTTACGGAGCTCCTCGGTCTGTGCAAGCATTATCTCCCAGATGTCTGCAACAAGCTCATTTGTCCTTTCAGTAACGGCGGGCAGCTGATCCTTGAAGGCCTTAAAGCCCTGTGGATCTGTGTGCTCCATCATCCAGATGTACTTTTCTTTAACCAGGCTGCGTCCGCAGGCTATAGCGGCGTCCAGGTCCTTGTTGTAGCTGTCGAGGGATGCCTCGTCCCAGACCTTGAACTGGGCTGTGCGCATGTTGTAGAAGGTGGTGGGATCCTCCTGGCAGTCCACGCGGTCCTCGCCGTTTACGTTGTGGAACATGGGCCATTCTTTTTCAACTATCTGCTTGATGAGTTCTTCTTTAGTCATAGTTTTTCTCCTATCTTTGTGAAGTTGGCACTTGAGAACCGTCCCCAGGTGCTAACCTCCGATCTTGCAGGGGGATCCTGCGTCTTCTATGAGTTTCTTAAGGCTTTGCATGTAGTCGTCTGTGGGCACGGTGATGGTGCACTTGTTTTCCTGGCCGAGGCTCTCGTTCTTGCTTTCTCCAAGCTTGTGAGCCGGCAGCAGGTTGACCAGGACGTTGTCCCCGAGGCTCTGCGCAAACTTGGCAGTCGCGATCAGGTTCTCCGGGCTGTCGTTGTATCCGGGCATGGTCGGGACGCGGATGATCACAGGCACCTTAAGGTCCTTTGCGATGTGGCGTATGTTCTCGAGAATATAGGTGTTGGGCACGCCGGTGTACTTTTCGTGCAGGGTGTTGTCCATCTGCTTAACGTCCAGCAAGGCAAGGTCCACGTGCTTGTAGATCTTGTCCACGGCCTCGCGGCTTCCAAACGAGCTGGTCTCGATGCAGGTGCTGATGCCCTCTGCGTGAGCCGCTGCCATGAGGTTAGCCACAAAGTCCGGGTGAGCCAGAGGCTCTCCGCCGGAGACCGTCATGCCGCCGCCGGAACCGTCGTAGAAGAGCTTGTCCTTCTTGACCTTGTCTATGACTTCGCGGACTGTCATGGTCTTGCCGGCTATATCCCTGGCCTCGTTGGGGCAGACCTTTACGCAGGCGCCGCAGTCCACGCACTTGGTGCGGTCTGTGATGGCGATGTATTTTTCCGTATCACCGCTCTTGTAGGGGCCTATGGAGATGGCGCCCTTGGGGCAGGCCGCAACGCAGGTGCCGCAGCCTGTGCACTTGCTGGAGTAAGTCATCAGCTGGGGCTTGGTGAGGTTGGATTCGGGGTTTGCGCACCACAGGCAGCGCAGGGGGCAGCCCTTTACAAAGACTGTGGTCCTGATGCCGGGGCCGTCGTGTATGCTGTAGGTCTGGATGTTGAAGACCGTAGCTTTGGCATCGTAATCGATGCTTTCTTTGTTGATGTTGTTGATCTCAGTAGCCATTAAGTGCTCCTTTTATATGCCTTCCGGCCGCCTTGGGCAGCCTTTCACATTTACAGTAGAATTATATCAGTTGAGTGATGGATTGTAAAATGATAGAATAAACAAAAAGGGCTGCAGAAAAGTTATGACAGCCCCGCCCCCTTTGTGCAACATGGCCAAGAAAAATGCATCAGTGCATCAGGGGGACGGTTCTTTCGATGCATGCATCAGAGGGACGGTTCTTTCGATGCGAGTTTTAAGAGGATCAGATGGAGATCAGGGATTATTTTAGAATAGTAGACAGCGCCTACGGTACAGAAGACAACATTAAGATCGAGTCTGAGATCAAGCGCGCCTGCGAGCTTGCCCGGGTGAACGAGGGCGAGTGCAGCGCCATCTACGCGTCCATGCTTTCGGAGCTTGGCGGTTTTTACCGCGGGCTCACGCGCTACGACGAGTCCGTGGCCTGCTTTTCCAGGGCGGCTGACATTCTGCTGGAGCTGAACGGGCCGGATTCGCCGGACTACGCTACCTGCGTCAACAACAGGGCCGGCTCCTACCGCCAGATGCGCCGCTTTGACGATGCCGAGCGAGGCTTTGCGGAGTGCCTTGGCATTTACGAAAGGACTGTGGGGAAAAAACACATTCTGTACTCCGCGGGGCTCAACAATCTAGCGCTGGTGGCGCTGGATAAAGGCCAGACGGAGCGCGCCGCTGCGCTTCTGACCGAGGCTGCGGAGGTCCTGAAGGGCCTTCCTGAGCACCTGGACGAGCTGGCAACGTCCCTGGCCAACACCGCGGAGCTCTACCGTCAGCTGGGCCGCTTCGAGGACGCGGAAAAGAACCTGCTGGAGGCTAAGGACATCTACGAGAACCGCCTGCACGACACCTTTACGCCGCATTACCACGCTATCCTCAACAGCCTGGGGCTGGTGTGCATGGCTACACAGCGCTATCCGCAGGCTGCCGACCTATCGCTGGAACAGATAGATATTATCACACGAACCCTCTCTATCCATCAGAGCGACTTTGCCGTTCGCACAGCCAAACTGGCCAGTAAAGTACGT
>CADALS010000027.1 GCA_902788795.1 uncultured Eubacteriales bacterium
CAAGGCCGCGGATTACGCAAAGACGGATGTAATAGGCATAGTTAAGGAGCAGATCAAATAATGTTCTGGGTATATATAGTTATAGCTTATCTGCTGGGGAGCATTTCGCCATCCATAGTGCTTGGCAAGATGTCCGGAGTAGATATCAGAAAAGAGGGGAGCGGCAACGCAGGCACCACCAATACACTGCGCGTGCTCGGCAAAAAGGCTGCGATAATAACCCTTCTTATAGATGCAGGAAAGGGCGCCCTGGCTGTATTTCTTGGCAGCCTTGCCTCGCAGACCTGCTCTTACATCTGCGCTGCTGCAGTAATGGCTGGGCATATATGGCCGGTATTCTACGGTTTTAAAGGCGGCAAAGGCGTCGCAACGGCTTTCGGCGCGGTCCTTATGATAAACTGGAAGATGGCGCTGCTGCTTCTGGCCCTGACTCTGGTGCTTACAGCGCTGTCCAAGCGCATGTCCGTAGGCTCCATCGGAGCCGCTGTGGGCCTGCCAATACTCAGCATATTTATGGAGAACGGCTTCTGGCCTTACGCTCTTGGCATGGCGCTTGTAGTCATCTATAAGCACAAGGGCAACATACAGCGTCTGCTTAAAGGAGAAGAGCCCAAGCTCAACTTCAAAAAGTGACCCGGCTTGACCGAACATATTAAATATGCTATTATCTACAGGTTATGGAAGAGAAAACTAAGTCTAAAGCTCTGCGGATAGTTCTTATCGTTGCGGCGGTCCTGCTGGCCGGCGCAGGGGGTGCGTACTACTACGTAAACTCTGTGCTCAGCAAGATAGAAAGGATAGATAAGGACTCCGAGGTACAGGTAGCATCTGAGTTCGTAAAGTTCCTGGATGCCACAGACGACGAGATAGAAGACTCGGACAAGTACACAGAGCCGGAAAACTTCGATGTTTCAGCGCTCGGCGGAGAGATAGAAAAAGTCTCCAACGAGCCGGATCTCAACAACCGCAGCATAAGGCTGGTAACAGACAGCAACGTAACCAATATCCTGCTTATAGGCTCGGATTCCAGGACCTCCTCCATGAGAGGCCGCTCGGACACCATGATAATCCTCAGCCTCAACAGGAATACCAACTGCATAAACATGGTATCCATATTAAGGGATACATATGTGGAGATCCCGGGTTACGACAACAACAAGCTGAATGCAGCCTACGCCTACGGCGGAACTTCTCTTCTGGACAGAACGATAGAACATAATATAGGCGTACATATAGACTACAACGTCTGCATTAATTTTGAAGGTTTTCTTAACGCCTTTGCGCAGATAGGGGATCTTCAGATAACGCTCAACAGCGCGGAGGCCGATTACCTGAACAACACGGAATCCTGGGGCATTTGGAACCTGTCGGAGGGTGTAAATACGCTCACTCCGGAGCAGACGCTTGCGTACGCAAGGATGCGCTATGTAGGCAACGCGGACTGGGAGCGCACTTCCAGGCAAAGACGCGTGCTTGTAAGCGCCTTTAACAAATGCCGCAGCCAGGGGCTTTCCGCAATGATATCCATGGCAGGAAACATAGCTCCCTATGTGGCAACAGATATGAGCAACAGCCAGATGATATCGCTCATGACCGAAGTCATGAACTCGGGTATGAGCGTTAACGCCATGCAGTCCGTCCCTGTTTCAGGGATGTTCCAAAGCATGTATATAAAGGGTATGTCAGCGCTTGTACCGGACCTGGATGCTGTAAGCAGGGCGGTCCACAGAGCGCTGTATGGGGTAGATTAGAGAATTTAACAGGAGAAGATCAAATGAAGAACAAAAAGGGACTAAAGATAGTACTTATAGTCCTTGCAGCCGCGATCGTATTAGGCGGCGCAGGTGCTTATCTGTACATCAACGGGATTTTTGACAAAATGGGCAAGTTCGAGGAGGCCGATCCCAACGCCCGTGAACGTGCATTCGAGTCAGACGACTCCGATCCTCGCACATTCGCTGCATTCGTTGTTCCGGAGGCAGACGTACAGCTCCCGCCGCCAGACACGATAATATCCGACAGCAATATCATCAACATCCTTCTTATCGGAAGCGATACAAGAGTAGTCGGAAAGAACGGACTTTCCGATACCATGATAGTTGCAAGCATCAACAAGGGCACCGGAGAGATAAAGCTCGTATCCTTTATGAGAGATACCTTTGTTAACATCAGGGGATCCCAGCTGAAGCTCAACGCAGCGTACTCCTACGGCGGAAGAGAGCTGCTGGATCAAACGCTTCAGAGGAACTTCGGCGTTGTAATAGACGCTAACGTTGCTATAAACTTCGAGAGCTTTATTGCAGCCTTTGCCCAGATAGGTAATATAGAAATAGAGATCACTCAGGAAGAGGCAGATTACCTCAACAGCGATTCCTGGGGAGCCTGGAACTTCAGTGCCGGCACAGTTACCCTTACACCGGAGCAGACTCTTGCTTACTGCAGAGCCCGCCACCTTTCCGGATCAGACTGGGGCAGAACAGAGCGCCAGAGAAAAGTTATCATGGCAGCCTTCAACCAGGTAAAGAGCATGAAGCTCAACCAGCTCATAGACCTTGCAAACAGGATACTGCCCAACGTTGCAACAGACCTTTCTACATCGCAGATATTCGACCTTGTAAAGTTCGTGTTCAGCAACAACATGCAGATAGCAGGCCAGCTGCTTATCCCTGTGGACGGCAAAGGAGCAATGGTAAACGGCCAGTCCGTGCTGATGTGCAACCTTACCAGGAACGCCAACGAGTTCAGGACCTTCATCTACGGCGAATAATACAGCCGGTATAAAAACTACACAAATTATTCACAAATCCCCTGTTGACATTAGGTCCGCAGGGGATTATATTATACATGGTTGTTAGCACTCGGTGCGCAAGAGTGCTAACAGACCGGACCAAGGAGTTCCGATACTATGGATCTTAGTGAAAGAAAACTGAAGATACTCCAGGCTATAGTCTCCGACTTCATAACGACCTCGGAACCTGTAGGCAGCAGGACGCTTTCCAAAAGGCCGGATATAGACCTCAGCCCTGCAACCATCAGGAACGAAATGTCGGATCTGGAAGAGATGGGCTACCTTACCCACCCGCACACATCCGCAGGAAGGGTCCCTTCTGATAAGGCATACAGGCTCTACGTGGACCAGCTCATGAAGAGCGATGACATCCCCGCGGAAAACAAGAAGGAGATAGTCGAACGCCTCGGCAGCGATGCCCAGGAGCTGGATGAAACAGTAGAGCATGCAGCCAAGCTGCTCTCCGAGATGACCAACCTGGTGAGCTTTGCAATAACTCCGAACAGGAGCGAAAGCAAGATAAACTACATAAACTTCCTGCCTGTAGACGAAAGCACAGTAGTGCTTATGATAGTCTGCGAGGACGGAAAGGTCACCAACTCAGCCATAAAGATGAACGCTCCTTACACGGAGGACAACCTCACCCTGATGAGCAAGGTCATGACCCACAACTTCAAGGGCAAGGCAGTAAGCACGCTGCTTACGGAGAACATAGCTCAGACCTTCGAGACCGATATGAAGTCCCTGCAGAGCCTCTCCGGAAGCGTAGTTCCAAGCTTTATGAAGACTCTGGAAAAGATGCTCAACGTAGACCTCTACATGGACGGCTACAGCAATATATTCAGGCTCCCGGAGTACAACGATGTAGCAAAGGCCAAGAACTTCCTGGAAACAGTAACAAACAAGGACGAATTCACGAACGTGCTTGTAAACAGGGACAAAGGCCTGATGATAACGATAGGAGACGAAAACTCCGAAGACCTTAAGGACTGCGCCCTTATAACAGCAGATTACAAGGTGAACGGCAAGCTGGTCGGGCGCCTGGGCGTTATAGGCCCCAAGCGCATGAAGTACGGAGAGGTAACATCGGTTATCAAGTACATAACCGATAACCTCAGCAAGACGTTCGAAATAGAAGCACCCAAGGAGGACGCTGATAATAATGAATGAAGAAGTAAAAGCGGCTCAGGAAGATGAAAAAATAAAGGCTGACGAGGCCGGGGCCGAGGCAGAAAGCGCTGCCAAGGCAGAAGACGCAAAAGCAGGCGATGCCAAAGCGGACGAAACAGCAGAAGGAGCCGAAGCAAAGGACGCGAAAGCCGATGCCGCGGAGGAGAAAGATCCTGAAGCTGCAGAGTCTGAAAAATACGCAAGGTTGTTTGCGGAGTTCCAGAACTACAAGCGCAGGACAGAAAAGGAAAAAGCTGATCTGTACGCCTACGCAGGCGAAAAGTTTGCGGTAGATCTTCTGGAAGTCATAGATAATTTTGAAAGGGCAATGGATGCCAAGCCTGAAGGCGATAAGTTCGCGGAAGGCCTGGAAATGATACTCACCCAGATCAAGAGCGTCATGGAAAAGAACCATGTGGCGGAGATCAAAGCGCTGGGCGAGCCCTTCGATCCCAACTACCACAACGCTGTCATGACAGAGGCTGTGGAAGGCGTGGAGAGCGGAATAGTCACCAAGGTGTTCCAGAAAGGATACACTTTAAATAATAAAGTAATAAGACCGGCAATGGTCGCAGTTTCTCAGTAAGTTAAATAAACATACTCAGGAGGAAAGAAAATGGGTAAAGTTATAGGAATAGATCTCGGTACCACCAACAGCTGCGTAGCAGTTCTCGAAGGCGGCGAACCGGTAGTTATCGCCAACGCAGAAGGCAACAGGACAACACCTTCTGTAGTAGGCTTCACAAAGGGCGGCGAGCGCCTCGTAGGCGAGACCGCAAAGCGTCAGGCTATCACAAATCCGGACAGGACCATAGCTTCCATAAAGAGGCACATGGGTTCTTCCTACACAGTTTCCATAGACGGCAAGACCTACACACCGCAGGATATCTCCGCTATGATACTTGCAAAGCTCAAGGCAGATGCTGAAAGCTACCTGGGACAGCCTGTAACAGAAGCAGTTATAACAGTTCCTGCATACTTCTCCGACAGCCAGAAGCAGGCTACCAAGGACGCAGGAAAGATAGCAGGCCTGGATGTAAAGCGTATAGTAAACGAGCCTACCGCAGCAGCTCTTGCTTATGGTCTGGACAAGGATAACGCTTCCCACAAGGTCCTGGTATACGACCTCGGCGGCGGCACATTCGATGTATCCATACTGCAGCTGGGCGACGGCGTATTCGAAGTACTTTCCACCAACGGCGATACCAAGCTGGGCGGCGATGACTTCGATAACGTGCTCATGAACTACATGGCAGACGAATTTGCAAAGGAAAACGGCGTAGACCTGCGTAACGACAGAATGGCTATGCAGAGGCTCAAGGAAGCCGCTGAAAAGGCTAAGAAGGAGCTCTCCTCCAGCCAGACCACCAATGTGAACCTGCCGTTCATTACTGTAAACCAGGCTGGCCCGCTCCACCTCAACATGGACATTACAAGGGCTAAGTTCGATCAGCTCACTGCTCACCTCGTACAGAGGACAATAGAGCCTATGAGAAAGGCTATGGCAGACGCTCACGTTACCAACGCTGACATCAACAAGGTAATACTCGTAGGCGGATCCACACGTATCCCGGCAGTTCAGGAAGCTGTTAAGCAGGTGACTGGCAAGGAGCCGTTCAAGGGCATCAACCCGGATGAGTGCGTAGCAGTAGGCGCTGCTATCCAGGCAGGCGTTCTGACCGGCGAGGTCAACGACATACTCCTGCTGGATGTAACTCCGCTGTCTCTGTCCATAGAGACCCTCGGCGGCGTTGCTACAAAGCTGATCGAAAGGAACACCACGATTCCTACCAAGAAGAGCCAGATCTTCTCCACTGCTGCGGATAACCAGACCGCTGTAGATATCCACGTAATGCAGGGCGAGCGCCAGATGGCAGCAGACAACATTACGCTCGGACGCTTCCAGCTGACCGGAATTCCTCCAGCCAGAAGGGGAGTTCCTCAGATCGAGGTTACATTCGATATCGATGCCAACGGTATCGTTAATGTAAGCGCTAAGGATCTGGGAACAGGCAAGAGCCAGAACATAACTATCACTTCTTCCAACAAGCTCTCCGAAGAAGAGATCAATCGCAAGGTCAAGGAAGCTGAGCAGTACGCTGCAGCAGATAAGGCTAAGAAGGAAGAGATCGAGGTCAAGAACCAGGCTGAGAGCCTCATCTACGAGACCGACAAGAACCTCAAGGATCTTGAAGGCAAGCTCTCCGAGGACGAGAAGAACAAGATCATGACTGCAAGGAATGAGCTTGAAAGCGCTATGAACGCAGGCACCACCGAGCAGATCAAGCAGAAGATCGAAGCTCTTACAGAGCAGTTCCACGTTATGAGCTCCAAGCTCTACGAGCAGGCTAACGCAGGCGCACAGGGCGGTGCCCAGGGCGGCTTCGACCCGAATATGGGCGGCGCTGGCTTCAACCCGAATATGGGCGGTGCCGGCTTCAATCCTGGTGCAGGATTCAACCCCGGAGCTGGCTTCAACCAGAATGCAGGCGCTCAGGGCGGCAAGGCCAAGGACGACACTGTAGTTGACGCAGACTTCGAAGTCGTAGACGACAAGTAGTAAAGAAACAATAAGCTTCAGGCCGCTCCCCTAAGCGGGGAGCGGTCTTGGCGAATCTTAAGAAAATTGCAGAATATGGCGGAAATAGAATAAAATGGCGGACAAGAGAGATTATTACGAGGTCCTGGGACTGCAGAAAGGCGCGTCAGAGGACGAAATAAAATCGGCCTTCCGCAAGATGGCTATGAAATACCATCCGGACAGGAATCCGGATAACAAAGAGGCGGAAGAGAAGTTCAAGGAGGTCAATGAGGCCTACTCTGTACTTTCCGACCCCGATAAAAAAGAAAAATACGACCGTTTTGGATTCGCAGGAGTAGATCCTAACGCAGGCTTCGGCGGCGGACAAGGCTACGGCGGATTCGGAGGCTTTGGCGGAGCTCAGGGCTTCGGCGGTTTTGAAGATATCTTCAATATGTTCACAGGCGGCGGCTTTGGAGGCGGCGGATACAGCGCCAATTACAACGGTCCTGTTGAAGGCGCGGATATACAGCAGCGCATGAACATTACCTTCGAGGAGGCTGTTTTCGGCGCCAAGAAGAAGATAAAGCTCACAAAGAACGTGGAATGCGCCAGCTGCCACGGCACAGGCGCCAAGAGCGGCACAGCAAAGCACACCTGCCCGACCTGCGGAGGCAGAGGCCAGGTGGAAACAGTACAGCAGACCATACTCGGAGCAATGCGCTCAGTAAGGACCTGCTCGGCCTGCCATGGCACCGGAGAAGTGATAGACACTCCGTGTCCGACCTGCAAAGGTACAGGCAAGGTCCGCAAGACTGTGGAGCTTACTGTTGAGATCCCTGCAGGCGTAGGCGGCGGCGAGAACAGCCCCGTGCTCACATTAAGAGGACAGGGCGAGCCCGGCCGCAACGGCGGACAGCCCGGCGATCTTTACATAGTCCTCAATATACAGCCCCACGATACCTTCGGAAGGAAGGGCGACGATCTCTACATGACCCTGCCTATCAACTTTACGCAGGCCGCTTTGGGAGATGAGGTCAGCATCAAGGGACTTAAGGAGAACATCAGCTGCAAGATCCCTGCAGGTACGCAGCCTGGCACCACGCTCAGGCTCCGCGGCAAGGGCGTAAAGAACTCCAGGACAGGCCGCACAGGCGATATGTACGTAAATATCAAGCTGGTGGTCCCTACCAACCTTACAGAGGGCCAGAAAGAACTGCTCAGAGCGTTCGGAGATCCACCGGTAGTAGAGCAGCCGCACGCATCCGGAAGCGGAAAGAAAAAGTCCTGGTCGGATAAGGTAAAGGATTTCTTTGACTGATGAAAGCAGCGTTTTACACACTTGGATGCAAAGTTAATCAATATGAGACACAGGCCGTGGCGCAGGAATTTCTGCGCCATGGCTATATTGTTGTAGACGAGGATGAAAAGGCAGACGTCTACGTTGTGAACACCTGCAGCGTCACCCGCATGGCAGACAGAAAGTCCCGCCAGTACATGCGCAGGATGAAAAAGAAAAACCCAGACGCAGTAGTGGTGCTGATGGGCTGCTATCCCCAGACCAACCCCGGGGAAACTGCAGAGCTTGCGGAGGCGGACGTTATAATGGGTACGGAGAACAAGCTGTCCGCTGTGGAGCTTGCCGAGCAGTTCCTTAAGGATAAAAAGCGCATCAACAAGCTTCTGGAGAGCAAAGTACCGGCTGGCCCCTCCGGCTGCCCTGTAACAGAAAGGCAGTTTGCGGAGATGGGGGATGCCAAATGCATGCTCGGAAGCCGCAGAGCCCTTATAAAAGTGCAGGATGGCTGCAACCGTTTCTGCTCCTACTGCATAATTCCGCACGCCAGAGGCCCCATCAGATCCAGGAGCCCGCTGAGCATCAAAAAAGAGGCGATTTCGCTCATCGAAAGCGGCTGCCGTGAAATAATACTTACCGGTATAAATACGGCGCTCTACGGGGCTGAAAAGGGCTTTAAAAACGATTTTGAGGGCACATCCCCGGACTGGGACGGCGTTAAAGGCATAGAAGTAGCTGTAAAGGCCATAAACGACATCCCGGGGGACTTCCGCATCAGGCTTAGCTCCCTGGAGCCTACCGTTGTGGACAGCAATTATCTTACAGGACTTCTGAAATACGAAAAGCTTGCCCACCACGCGCACCTTTCCGCACAGAGCGGATCGGATAAGGTCATAGCCTCCATGAACAGGCACTACACATCCGCGGACTATCTGGATATGGTGCGCCTGCTTAAGGAGTTCGATCCTCTTTACGGAATAACTACTGATATAATCGCGGGCTTCCCGGGGGAAACAGACGAAGACTTTGAGCAGTCCCTGGATCTTGTGGAAAAGGCCGGATTCCTTAAAGTCCATGCCTTTCCGTATTCGGACAGGCCGGGCACAGTGGCAAGCTCCATGAAGATCCACGTTTCTCCGCAGGTAAAAAAGGAGAGGGCGGCAAGGCTTGCTGAAGCCGCCGAAAAGCAGTCGGAGATCTTCAGGAAAAAGCTTATAGGCACTGTGCAGAGAGTCCTTCCGGAAGAACCGGTCCTGGATGCCGCGGCGGCAACAGGAGAAGTTATATGGCGCGGCCATGCAAGCAATTATACGGAAGTGTATTTTGCGGCTCCCGCCGGAAAAGATATGACGGAAGACTTTGCAGATGTTATAATAGAGGAGCTGTTCGAGGAAGGTGTCAGCGGAAGGCTGGCAGATCCCACGGCATCAGATAGGAAATAACGAAAGGAGACCCAAATGTCAGACTGCATTTTCTGCAAAATAGCAAAAGGAGAGATCCCCTCTAACAAAGTCTATGAAGACGACCAGGTCCTCTGCTTTAAGGATCTGGATCCGCAGGCGCCGGTGCACGTGCTGATGATACCCAAAAAGCATCTGGATTCCCTCAGCGCTGCAGCTGAAGAAGACGCCGCGCTGCTTTCCCACATGCTGCTTAAGATAAAGGATGTGGCAAAGGAGCTGGAGCTGGATAACGGCTACCGCGTGGTTATCAACACCGGAGAGGACGGAGGGCAGAGCGTAAAGCACCTGCACATGCACCTTCTTGGAAAGCGCTCCATGAACTGGCCACCGGGCTAGACAATAACAGGCATAAAAAAACATCCCGCTCAACTGAGCGGGATATCTTTTGGGACTAGTACCTCTTATTAGCCTTCTTGCGAGCTGCCTCAGACTTCTTCTTTTCGCGGACGCTGGGCTTCTCGTAGCATTCTCTCTTGCGCAGTTCGGCCATGATGCCGTCTCTTGCACAGGAACGCTTGAATCTCTTAAGAGCACTTTCGAGGCTTTCGCCTTCTTTTACTGTGATCTGTGCCATAACGGTCTCACCACCTTCCCTGTCCAAAATGGAACAGACCTATTATACACATTCGTACCCCGCCTTGCAAGGATTATTTTCAAGGCTTTTTACGCTTCTGATGACATTCTGCCAGATTTGTGATAAACTCAACTTGGAAGAGTTTGCAGGAGGAAAAATTGAGCGAACTAAGGATAAGCCCCAGCGGGGCAGTAGAATTTTCGGAGGTCTTCGGAGCCTTCGATTACAACCTGAACATAGTGGAAAAAGCCACTGGATGCAGCATCACCTACCGCGGAGACCAGATCATCGTTAACGGAGATCAGGCAGAAAAGGCCGCCTTTATAATCAACGAGCTGTTTAAGGCAGCGGAAAACGGCCAGATCCTGGACGAACAGAAAGTAAACTACATAATAACGCTGGCAGGGGAAGGCATCTCGTACAACGATTCAAATGTTTCAAGGGATGTGGTGTGCTTTACCTTCAGGGGCAAGCCTCTTAAGGCAAAGACCATAGGCCAGAAGAACTATGTGGACGCCATAAAAAAGCACGATATAACCTTCGGCATAGGCCCTGCCGGTACAGGTAAGACCTATCTTGCCGTAGCCATGGCCGTAAACGCGCTCAAAAACAAGGACGTAGAAAAGATAATACTCGCAAGGCCTGCTGTAGAAGCCGGAGAGCGCCTGGGCTTCCTGCCCGGAGACCTTCAGGAAAAGGTGGACCCGTACCTGCGTCCCCTGTACGATGCGCTCTACGACATACTCGGAAGGGAAGCCACCCTGCGCCTTAAGGAAAAGGAGACCATAGAAGTGGTGCCTCTTGCCTACATGCGCGGACGCACCCTGGACAACGCCTTCATAATCCTGGACGAGGCCCAGAACGCAACCAAGGAGCAGATGAAGATGTTCCTTACAAGGATGGGCTTTGGCTCCAAGGTAATAGTAACAGGAGATATAACCCAGGTGGACCTTCCAAGGGGCAAGCGCTCCGGCCTGGTGGATGCCATGCACATACTCAAAGGCGTGGAGGGCATAGCATTCTGCACGCTTACAGACACAGACGTAGTAAGGCACCCGCTGGTAAGGCGCATAGTAAATGCCTACGATAAATACATACTTAAGCACCCGGAATGGGCGGAGGAATAGATGACCATATATTTTGATGAAGAGATAAGACCGGACGATCAGACCGCAGCTACCATGGAGGCTGCAGCCGTTGCAGCGCTTCAGGGCGAGGGCATAGACCCGGACTACGCAAGCATATCCGTAAGCTTTGTGGACAGAGAAGAGATCCACAGGCTCAACAAGCAGTACAGAAATGTGGACAGGGAGACCGATGTCCTTAGCTTCCCGGCTTTTGCAGCCGGCGAGATCCCTGCTGAATCCGATCTTGAAGAAGACGAAGAGCTGGCGCTCGGAGATGTTGTTATCTGCGAGGACGTCTGCCGCGAGCAGGCCAAGGAGTACGGCCACAGCGAGGAGCGCGAGATAATCTACCTCTTTGTGCACAGCGTGCTGCACCTTCTCGGCTACGACCATGAGACCGAAGAAGACAAGCAGGATATGAGAGCCAGGGAAGAAGAAGTAATGACCCTTCTTGGTATAGCAAGATGAGGAGCGGATTCGTAGGCATAGTAGGCCGTCCAAACGTTGGAAAATCAACGCTTCTCAACAGCATACTAGGGGAAAAGATAGCTATAACCAGCGCCAAGCCGCAGACCACGCGCAATGCCATAAGGGGCATATATACCCGCATGGAGGAGGATCAGCCGGTCTGCCAGCTTGTATTTATCGATACCCCGGGCATACACAAGCCCAAAAATAAGCTCGGAAACTACATGACAGACACCGCAGTTGCAACTCTCGGAGAGGTGGACGCGGTGCTGTTCCTTGTGGACAGCCCCTGGGAGGATAACGGCGGAGACGCTTTCATACTGGAAAAGCTCAAGGGCCTGGATACCCCAAGGATGCTTGTAATAAACAAAATAGATAAGATAGACCCGCCTGTTTTCGAGGAGATCTACAAAAAGTACGAGGAAACAGGTATTTTTGACGCCATCATAGGAACGAGCGCCACAGAAGGCAAAAACGTGGACGTTCTCCTGGACAAGCTCTGCAGCCTGGCAGAGGAAGGCCCGATGTTCTTCCCGCCGGACATGGTAACGGACCACCCGGAGCGTTTCCTTGTAAGCGAGATAATACGCGAAAAACTGCTGCTCTACCTGGAGGAGGAAGTCCCACACGGCGTTGCGGTAGAGATAGAGCGCTACGAAGAAGCCGGTAGCCTTACACGCATCTACGCCGCTATATACTGCGAAAAACAGTCCCACAAGGGCATAATAATAGGCAAGGGCGGAAGGAAGCTCAAGGGCATAGGAAAGGCGGCCAGGGAAGAGATAGAGCTTCTCATAGGCACCAAAGTCTACCTGGAGCTCTTCGTAAAGGTAAAGGAGCGCTGGAGAGATTCCGCGCTTGCCATAAGCAATTTCGGATATAAGAAAGACTGATGTACACTGATACAGAGGCCATAGTCCTCCGGCAGACCAAAACGGCCTACGGAAGGCGCATGGTAGTGCTGCTCACAAAAAAATACGGCAAGATATCCGCGGGCACCAGCATCAGCGAAAGAGGAAAGAACAAGTCCTCGCTTGCGCTCAGGCCTTTTACTTACGGACGCTACGAGCTGTTCAAGGGCAGGGATTCCTTCAGTATCAACGGCGCGGAGGCTATAGAAAGCTTTTACTCCATAGGAGAGGACATAGACAAGTTTGCGGCGGCCTCTGTTGCTCTGGAGCTTACAGACAGGCTGGTGGAGGAAGACCAGAGCGTTCCTGCAATGTTTTCCCTGCTCCTGGACTTTCTTACTATGCTGGAAGGGCGTAAGAACGGCTACGGTACTCTGCTTGCGGCTTTCCGCATAAAAGCCCTGGACCTGTTCGGAAGCGGCATACGAGCAGACAGCTGCGTAAGGACGGGATCAGAGGCTGATCTTAAGTGGCTCTCCGTACCCGAAGGCGGGCTTGTAAGCGATGCCTGCATGGATGCTCAAAGCGCTTTAAATCCGTTGATATTCGACGTATCAGATGATATAATAAGCATCATCCGTTTTGTGCAGCGCCACCCCTTAAAAAGCCTGGAAAACCTCACAATGCCGGCTTCAGCA
>CADALS010000028.1 GCA_902788795.1 uncultured Eubacteriales bacterium
TATTTCTAAAACCTATGAGTTATTTTTCGCTTATCCGAATCAAATGTAAAAAGGACAAATGTGTTGACTGCGGAAAATGCAGGCGCGTATGTCCAATGGATGTAGATGTAATTGATAACTCCAGAAAACGTAAAAACGGTACCGAATGCATCCTCTGTATGGAGTGTATAAGGAATTGCCCGAAGGATGCTCTTTGATACAAGAAAACTATTCTCACGATATATTTTCGCTCCTCTATTTGAGGAGTTTTTTACTGTCATCGGAGTACTTCTCATAATTCAAACAATAAACTAATATTAGGAGAGAATTCTAAAAACCACAATATTGGCACCAAATAGCAGAATAGACCACAATATATCGAATTATTACTTGACAAAATGATAATTCTATGTTATCTTTTCGGAAGAAAGGAGATCGAGAACATGGAGGAGAAAATCGGAGATCGCATCGCACTTTTGATGAAAAAGAGCGGATACACTCAAAAAGAGCTTGCCGGAATGGTTGGTGTTACCGAGGCAGCGATGTCTAAGTATCTCAGTAATGATCGGCAACCCAGAGTAGAGGTTATTGCAAACATGGCAACAGCGCTTAATACTACTTCGGATTATCTTATCCGTGGAGTACCTCCGGAGGAGGACTTTGCAAAAGTGTATAAGTTAGTCGCTCGCAGCACAGCAACTATGTCGGATGAGCAAAAATTGGCGTTAATGAAGGTTTTAGTCGGCAAATAATGGATAATAATGAACTTGTAAATATCAAACTCCCGCAGAGGATCTATACAGATATTGAACATAAGGCTTTGGCATTGTATATCGAATGCAGCATTACCTCAACACCAATAGACCCCTTTAAGATTATTCAGCAAAAGGGCTGGATTATTAAAAGTGTTGAAGGGCTATCTTGCGTTTTAGGGGAATGCGGCGCAGACGAAAGCTCCGATGGTTATAGTTGTTATGATCCGGAAAGGAGGACGTACATTATAGCTTATGATCCTGGTAAGCCGATTGCAAGGATCCGCTTCACTTTAATGCACGAAATCGGACATATTGATATGGGGCATTTTCAGGAAAGCGATCTTGCCAAAAAGATTGCGGATGCTTACGCGTCATATGTTCTGGCTCCATCCCCTCTGATTTATGCATTAAAGTGTGAGGATTACATAGATGTGGCTAATTGCTTTAATGTCTCGCTTGAGTGTGCCTATTATTGTTTCCAAAGGTATCTCAACTGGTACAACTTTTCCGGAAACATCAAGACTCACGAGCAGATGATTATGGAGCAGTTTGGCCTAAGAGAAAAGAGGTGACGTGATATGCGCTGTTGATTATGACCGCAGAAAGAATGCTACCAACATCCAGTCTGCAATTCAAGAGATACGTTACAGTTCAAAGGACACGAAGATCCTTCAGATAAGACATATTCTTCGTGTCCTCAATGGGGCTATAATCCCCAGAAAGGAATTCTATGAAGAATTTACAACTTAATAATGCTGTCGCGGACTCCTTCCAGGCTTTCCTGTGTAAAGGCGCTCATTTCACCCCTGTTGAAGAGTATCCTATTCTTCGGAAAGATATGATTTCGACCATGCTGCCTAAGAAGATACTGCCATTCAATAAGGCTATAACATACAGGGGGGATCTGCATGATACTTTCATCTGCACATACGCTCCTGATGCCTCTTTTGAACGAGTACGGCGAAACCCTAAGGCTTATGTCGATTTCTTTAAGCGCACAGCGGGTATTATAGGCTTTGATTTCAGCATACATAGCGATATGCAGGTCGTTAAGCAGAAAGCCCAAATCAATGATAACCTATCGCTAACATATTACTATGGCGATTGCGGAGTGCCTGTGATACCAAACCTGAGGTGTGGTATCGACGAGCTCTACCCAGAGTACATCCAGGCCATACCGAAACAGTCACTTGTTGCTGTAGGCACAAATGGATTTATCAAGACTGCTCCCGAAAAGAGTGAATGGTTCTGCTTTTTAGAGGATGTCGTTAATGACTTGGAGCCGTCTGCAATCGTTGTTTATGGCGGGCTGACCGGAAAGATATTCGATCCTCTTAAACAAAAGGCGCGGTTTGTCTTGTATGATTCCTGGATCTCTCAGAGACAGAAGGAGGTGCAGGGCAATGTCAACTAAAGGAGCGAGTAATCATTATGGAAATGCTCGTGGCGGCAAACAAGGCCATGAGACAAAACACACAGGCTATGCTTGGGCTAAGGCTTTTAATAAGACGACTCTGGCAGACCACTTTCGCAGGCATGGTGCCCAGATGGGTTGCGATACAAAAGAGTCTTATGCTGCTCATGCAGTAAAGTTTGCCAATACTGTTGACAGGCAAAACTGCATCAGTTATAAAGACAAGCGAGGCACAACCTACAAATATAATGTGAAGACTAACACCTTTGCGATCATCACCAAAAAAGGCATAGTGGTCACATATTTCAAACCTACAGAGGGTAAACCCTATTACGACAAGACAGTAAAAGGAGCTAAAGCACATGGAAAGTAAATTTGAGCCGATGATATGCCCGGTATGCGGCAAATATGAGTTTGTTGATGATACTGATCTTGAAAAAGCCGATCCTGATTATGAGGGTTATAGCGGTGATCAGTGCAGCTATTGCGGGTGGATCTATGACGTCGACCAGGCACACAATCCTGATTCCGCTAATGGAAATAACGAGCTCTCCCTTAATGAGTATAAGGAATGGTATAAGGAGAGGCTGAAAGAAGACCCTGATTATAATTTCAGTGAGGCTTCTTACGAACCTGAACCGCATGTATGTCCGGTATGCGGGAGACACCAGTTTAGCGACAGCTTTTCTTATGAAACATGCCCTGTTTGCGGCTGGGTCGATGACGGCGTAATGGAAGAAGAACCCGATAAGTGGGCTGCAAATGCAAATGATTTATGTCTTAATGATTACAAAACAAGGTATCAAAAGCTTTGCAAGACGATAACTGGTTACAATTATTCCAGAGATCAGTATGGGAAATAAAAAACCCGCTGAATGCTACCAACAAACAGCGAGTCCTTCAAAGGATACGAAGATCCTTCAGATAAGTATTAATATAATACATTGTTTCGGATTTTTTGTCAATTACAGCTGTTCTGAAACTTAGTCGCTTAGAACACAAAAAACCTGGTCGTTGAGATGTATTATCAACGACCAGATTCCTCTAAGGTTACCTTTCCCAACCTCTGTCACGCTCTCTCTGCCGGCACTGCTGTCGCTGGAGCTGCGAGATCTCCATGTTGTGTTCCGTATCCAGCAAACCTGCCAGATACTTGCTTCGTTTCAGGGCTCCTTTCGCCGTTTTAAGGTCGCTGCGCATGGGCTTTATGCGCTCGGTAATATCTTTAGCCTTTTCTTTTATTTCTGCCTCTGATTCGGGCGATTCTGCGGTCTTAAGCCTGTTATAACACCGCTGCCGCTCGTTTTCCAGAATCCTGATTGCCTCCGTCTTTTCAGAAATAAGTCCCTCTAGCTGAGGCAGTGTTTCTATATGGTTCCTGCCAAGAAGCGTGGCCTGTGCGGTCAGTTCGTCGAGCTTGGCTGCTTCAAGCCGTAGCTCTGGAGAAATTGGCTGCGGCCGGAGCTCTTCTCTGTTCACTTCTCCCGTAACCAGCTTTAGGAGCTCTACGATCACATAAAACACAAGGCTTATCGCAACTTTCACGCCACTGGTGGAGTGATCGATAGTAAAGTCCAGCTGCCTCTCTAGCTGCAGAAGTGGATAGTCGTTATAGCTCTTAGGCTGATATGAACCGTAATTAACATAGCTGTGTCGCTTTTGCAGATGGTCATATCCCATGATTCTGTCCATAATGTTCTCTTTTGAATATCCCATCCTGTCAAGCCTTACGCCCCGTTCCCATGATGGAGCCCTTACGCTGTGACGGGTATAATCGTATATATACCCGCGTTCTTCCATAAGCTCTATGAAGTGTCCGTCTGTCCAGGCGAGCTTTATGCATTCCTCAATATCATCTTTCAAGATATCTCTGTGAGTCTTCTGTCCGCTTTTATGGATCCAGTAGGATTTCTTCTCGCCGCCGTAAAATGGGGCATTTTCCAGCGTTGTAAGACCGTGTTCTATGCATATTCGATCTGATACCTCGCGAAGCTGGATATGGTCTCTTATATGGTTCTGGAACTTTTTTCCGTCCACATATGATACGGCGTTTACGACTATGTGGTTATGGACCGATTTTGTATTAAGGTGGGTGGTGACAAGTACCTGGTACCTGTCACCCCACATCGCTTTTGCTGTCTCGATCCCTATACGGTGAGCTTCGTCCGGCGTTATTTCATCCGGAGCGAAGCTTTGAAAACCATGGTATGCAACATTGCTTCCTCTAAGACCGAATCGCTTCTGAACTGCAAGCATGTCTTCATACGCATGATCCTTGCTGCAGTGAATCCCGGAGACATACATCTTCTTGTCAGTCTTCTGATCGTTTTCTGCATATTTGATCGTTCTGGCAAGATCTTCATCCATATACCTTGGGTCGGTTGTCTTGTCCGGGTTCTCCGCATAATCCACCACGCTTTTCAGAGAGCCTTTTACAGGCCAGAATCCTGTGGTTGCCATCAGAGATCCCTCCCTGGAAGAAGTATCGTTTCTCTGAGCTCGCTAAGTATGCCAGGAATTGTTTTTTCTCCTTCAGGCAGTACCAGAGCATCCTCAAGCTTACTGCACATATCGTAGTAAGCTTGAGGCGGTACTTCTCTTGGAGCAAAGCCCAGGCAGCGCTGTCGGATGTATTCCGATACCGACAGGCCGCACTTTTTCGCATTAACTGCAATTCGTTTCTTTTCCTGCGGAGTTACCCGCGCATGTATCTGTTTTGTTTTATCGTTCATATAGATTTATCCTTTCAGTTTGTATGTTGTTTCTGCTGCAGTGCAGCTTTCTTAAAGGGGCTTGGGGTCTGCCCCAAAGAACAGGGCAGACCTGCCCTGGAGGGAACTTGCTACACAAGTTCCCTGCTCGATAAAGAACTACCCGAAATAATACTTCTAAGTTCTTTCGTTTCTCCCGTGACGGTCGTGACGATGGTGACGGTCTTTTGAGGACCGCCCCCACCCCCGCAAACATCGTCACGATCGTCACACATCGTCACGCATCAACGTTAGCTGGATCCTTCTTCCTTCGTGCTTTCTGGTATTTGTATACTGGATTCCATATTCCCGGCGGAGCATTCCAGCTTTTACGTTGAGCTTCATGCTGAGTGCATTGGGCTTAAGGTCTGTCCGGATAAGCTCTGCAAGCTCCGTAGAAGTGCCCTCCCAGACCGGATTTTCTTCTGCAACTAACTTTGCAACTGCCTCTATTACCGGGTCTTTTGGCTCTGTCCAGGCATCTGCACTTACACTGTCCAGTTCCCAGGTAAGCTTCTCGGGGTCTCTTACCAGACTGAGCTTTGCATCAGGCTGATCCCTTCCTGTAACATACAGCGATGCTTCTCCCGATTCCCTCTTTTCCTTCATCAGGACGAAAGATGCATCAGCCGCTGCATACAGCCCCTTGGTCCCGGAGATCATATCGAACGGGTCCGAAGAGCTCTCCTTCCTCGTATGATGCACCAGCACTATGCAGATATTGCGCCTCAGGGCGAACTGCTTGAGCTTCATTATGAAGTCGTAGTCTTCGGAATAGCTGTAATTATCTCCATCTGTATCGCGAATCATGATCAGAGTGTCTATAATCACGAGCCCAGTGTCGGGGTTTTCTTCAAGAAAGTTGATCAGCTGTTCATCGAAACTATCTCCGAGCCTTCCGGCCGAAGTAGTCAGTACAAAGTCTTTGGTAGGCGTGCCTCCGAACATCTGATAGAGCCTCTTCTGCAGGCGGCTGAAGCTGTCCTCAAGAGCCAGATACAGGACCTTGCACTTTCTGACAGGCATCCCCCAAAGCGGAGTCCCTGTGCTTACGTGATATCCGATCTGGGCCATAAGGAAGCTCTTTCCCACTTTACCGGAGCCTGCTATAATACTGACTCCGTTATACAGCAGCCCGTCTATTACAGGCGGAGTACTGTCGTAGACTGTATCGAACAGCTCCTCCATAGTGACTGTATCAAAGTGTTTTCCTCTGATTGGAACGACCTGAAGAGGCGGACGCAAATTCCCCTTGCATTCGCCTGCTCCAGTTGGTATACTTTCATTAAGGTTATTGATTGACTGCCCTGCGTCTGCGCCAACAGACGGCATACAGGCAGTCTTTTCATTTAGTGCATTCATTCACTTTCCTCCTTCATACCCGCCAGTGTGATTGTTATCAGTTCGATGTTGTCAAAAAGCTCGTCAGAAGGCTGGCCTCCGGCTTCTATCCTTTTAAGCTCTTCCAGCACCTCCGCGAGCTGATCTTTAAGCGCCTTGAACACCTTAGGATTACCCTGAACGACTACATCCCGGTTCATGCACTTACGATAGCAGTATTCCTGCTTTGGAAGTCCCGAAAGCGCTACTGCCTTGTTGATCTGTTCGTTCTCCTCCGGAGATACTCGAAACCCTACGGTTATGTTTCTCCAGCGGTTGTGTTCGTCTCTGTTCTTAACGGACATTGTCTATACTCCTTTCGTTTTCAAGTCTGTTTGCCATCTCAGTCTGCTTTGATGGGAACAGATGCGCGTAGTGATATGTTATCCTTATGCTCTCATGCCCTACCCGATCTGCGATAGCCACAGCAGAGAAACCCATATCGATCAGCAGACTTATATGGCTGTGTCTAAGATCGTGGATCCTTATTTTCTTCACACCGGCAGCGGCCGAGCCTCTTTCCATTTCGTGTTTCAGATAGTACTTGGTGAATTCAAAGATGCGATCATCGGGTCCTACTCCGTATAGCATCTTCAGGTAGTCCTTCATTTCCTCGCAGAGAAATGCGGGCATTTTTATGGTCCTGTTGCTCTTACGTGTCTTTGGCGAAGTGATAACATCTTCTTTCCCCAGCCTCTGATATGACTTATTGATAGTGACCGTCTCCTTTTCAAAGTCGAAATCAGAAGGCGTAAGCGCCAAAAGCTCCCCTTCTCTGATCCCGCACCAGTAGAGCATTTCAAATGCGTAGTAGGATCTTGGCTTATCCATTATCGCTTCCGAAAACTTAAGGTACTCCTCTTTGGTCCAGATCTGCATCTCCTTGCTTTCTTCGGACCCGACATTTCCGACCTTTGCGACCGGATTGCTGCGAAGATCGTAATATCTGACCGCATGGTTGAATATTGCGCTTAGCTGGCTGTGAACGGATTTAAGGTAGGTCTTTGAATAAGGCTGCCCCTGGCTGGTCCTCATTCTAAGAAGCTCGTTATGCCAGGCCATCACATCCTTCGCCGTGATGTCTCCCATCTTCTTTTTTCCGAAATACGGCAGGATCTTTGTCCTGATCATATGCTCCTTGGACTCCCACGTGTTCCGCTTGAGCTTCTGCGACAGATCTTCCTTATACAGCTCGATAAACGACTCCATGGTCATATCCAGATCTGCATCCTTTTTCCTCAGCTGCTCTGCCTCCCATGCAAGAGCCTCCCGCCTGGTAGCAAAACCCCTTTTCTGGGACTGTCTGCGGGTTCCGGTAAAATCCGTATAACGGTAAACGGCCCGCCATTTGTTTGTGTTAGGTTCTTTATAGACGCTCACTTAATCACCTCCCTTGTTCTGATCCATAGCGCCGTAGCAAAGTCTTTCGGTAAAATACTTCCTGCTGACTCTGCCGGAGATCGTAATGATCCCCTTCTTTTCAAGCTCTTCATTGAGCTGCCTGATGATCTTGTATGCGTAGGATTCCGATACTCCTAATTCTTCGGCTACATCCCGCACACGCATAAAGTTGTTGGACATATTTGCACCTCCTGTCCTGATAATGATCGCCACTTATTTATGTGGCCGGTTTACTGCCGGTGTTCTGCAAAATATCAAAGCCCGGAAGTCCGTCTTCGGTTCAACCCGGCATAGGAAGGGCGGCGGCTCGCTTTTCTCCTTGAAAAGGTCCTGGCCTGCTCGGTGACCATCCATCGCTTTGCAGTCGGCTATTTAGTTTTTACTAAACATATCTGTTTAGCCAGCGTCATTATACTAAACGTTTTTGTTTATGTCAAGAGGGTTTTTGAAAAAATATTAAATATTTTTGTTTAAGTTATTCTTGACTGCACTAAACATATTTGCTATCATAATTGTGCAGATGTTTTTCTTTTCAGGAGGTATCGTAATGGCTATTGGTGAAAGGATACGTTTTTTCAGGAATCTTAAGGGATATACTCAGAAAGGTCTTGGACAGCTCGTCGGATTCAGTGAAAAGACCGCTGATATACGCATTGCGCAGTACGAAGCAGGAACTCGCACGCCAAAGGCCGATATGATAAAAACCATGGCTGCAAACCTTGATGTATCTCCGCTTGCACTCAATGTTCCCGACATCGATACCGAGCTCGGACTTATCCATACGCTCTTTGCTATCGAGGATCTTACGAACCTTAAGATCGATACACTTGAAGGAACTGCCTGCCTGAGAGTGGATCCCTACAAGTCTGCTCCGGGAGTTTTCGATCTGCTCTCCTTCATTAACAGGTGGCAGGAGGAAGCTGCCAGATACAGAAACGGGGAGATCACAAAGGAAGAGTACGACCGCTGGAGGTACACTTACCCGGAAGCCGAAGCACAGCAGACCAGAGACAGACTGGATGCTCTCCGAAAAGAAAGAGCATCTAAAGAAGAATAAAAACATAAACGAGCTGACTCCTTTCCTTTTTGAGGAAATCGGTCAGCTCGTTTTTATTCTGTGAATAATACTAAATTGTTGCCAAATCGTTGCCAAAAGCCTTTTTTGAAAACCAGGAATGCAGTGTTTTCAATGGGTATCGGCGATTCTTTTATTATTCGTATTCCACTGTGGCGGGCGGCTTGGGTGTGTAGTCGTAGAGGACGCGGTTGATGCCGGGAACCTCGGTGGTGATGCGCTGCACAAGGCGGTCGATCAGCTCTGCGGGGAGGTGCTCCACGGTAACTTCCACAACGTCTGTGGTGTTGATAGCGCGGATTATGCAGGGCCAGTCGAAGGTGCGCTTGCCGTTCTTGATGCCGGTGGACTTGAAGTCGGGAACGACGGTGAAGTACTGCCATACCTTGCCCTCAAGGCCTGCCTTGGCGAATTCTTCGCGCAGGATGGCGTCGGACTCGCGGACTGCCTCCAGGCGGTCCCTGGTGATGGCGCCTACGCAGCGGACTCCCAGGCCGGGGCCGGGGAAGGGCTGGCGGTATACCATGTTGTCCGGAAGGCCGAGAGCCTTGCCTACCACGCGGACCTCGTCCTTATACAGGAGCTTGACCGGCTCTACGAGCTCGAAATCCTTCATGTCTTCCGGAAGGCCGCCTACGTTGTGGTGGGCCTTGATGCCGTCCTTGGACTCCAGAATGTCCGGGTATATGGTGCCCTGGCCAAGGAACTTGATGCCCTTGAGCTTGCGGGCTTCTTCTGCAAATACGTCTATGAAAATGCCGCCTATGATCTTGCGCTTGGTTTCCGGATCTGCTACGCCGGCAAGGGCATCCAGGAAGCGGTCCACTGCGTCTACGTAGACGAGGTTGAGATCGAACTGCTCTCCGAAGACTTTGCAGACCTGCTCCGGCTCTCCCTTGCGGAGGAGGCCGTGGTTAACGTGCACGCAGGTGAGACGCTTGCCTATAGCCTTGGCTATGAGCGCTGCGCAAACGGAGGAATCTACGCCGCCGGAAAGTGCAAGCAGCACCTGGCCGTCCGGGCCTACCTGCTTGTTGATCTCTGCAAGCTGCTCCTCTATGAAGGCATTTGCGAGCTCCGGAGTGGTGATCCTTTTCATGGATTCTGGTCTTACATCTGACATGTATATTGCTCCTTTTTGT
This sequence comes from uncultured Eubacteriales bacterium, assembly GCA_902788795.1. Classification (GTDB taxonomy): domain Bacteria; phylum Bacillota; class Clostridia; order Peptostreptococcales; family Anaerovoracaceae; genus RUG13409. The sequence continues at coordinate 9,897 of CADALS010000028.1, forward strand.
TGAGATTTCAATGGCAACTGGAATGTAGTTACTTGTTCTTGAGGATGACGTCGTGGGCGCCGCCTTCTACGATGGAGGTGGCAGATACGAGCGTGAGCTTGGCCTTGTCCTGAAGGTCCTTGATGTTAAGCACGCCTACGTTGCACATGGTGGAACGCACCTTTGCAAGGCTCTGGCGAACGCCGTCTGACAGCGGACCTGCGTAAGGAACGTAGGAGTCTACGCCTTCCTCGAAGGAGAGCTTCTGGTCTCCGCCCAGGTCGTAGCGCTGCCAGTTGCGTGCCCTGTTGCTGCCCTCGCCCCAGTACTCCTTAACGTAGGTGCCGTTGACAAGCAGCTTGGCTGTGGGAGATTCGTCGAACCTGGAGAAGTAGCGGCCTAGCATCAGGAAGTCTGCGCCCATGGCGAGTGCAAGTGCCATGTGGTAGTCGTAAACTATGCCGCCGTCGGAGCAGATGGGGATGTAGATGCCGGTCTCCTTGAAGTATTCGTTGCGGGCCTTGGCTACCTCTATAACAGCAGTTGCCTGGCCGCGGCCTATGCCCTTGGTCTCTCTGGTGATGCAGATGGAGCCGCCGCCTATGCCCACCTTAATGAAGTCCGCGCCGGATTCAGCAAGGAAGCGGAAGCCTTCCTCGTCTACAACGTTGCCTGCGCCTACCTTCATGTCCGGATAGTTTTCGTGGATCCAGGAGAGGGTGCGCTTCTGCCACTCTGTATAGCCCTCGGAGGAGTCTATGCACAGAACGTCTACGCCTGCAGCAACAAGTGCGGGGACTCTGGTCTCGTAATCCCTGGTGTTGATGCCTGCGCCAACGACATAGCGCTTTTTGCTGTCCAGAAGCTCTATGGGGTTGGACTTGTGGGCATCGTAGTCTTTTCTGAATACGAAGTAGAGGAGCTTGCCGTCCTCGGAAAGAACGGGCAGCTGGTTGAGCTTGTTGTCCCAGAGGATGTCGTTGGCCTCTGCAAGGGTTACGCCTTCGTGGGCAACTATGAGCTTTTCTACAGGGGTCATGAATTCGGAGACCGGAGTCTTGGGATCCATGCGGCTTACGCGGTAGTCCCTGCTGGTTACTATGCCGAGGAGCTTGCCGTCTGCGGTGCCGTCCTCTGTAACTGCAACGGTGGAGTGACCGGTCTTTTCCTTGAGCCTTACGACGTCTGCCAGGATGCTGTCCGGCTTGACGTTGGAATCAGAGGGTACAAAGCCTGCCTTGGTGGCCTTTACTCTGGCTACCATTGCGGCCTCGTCCTCTACGCTCTGGGAACCGTAGATGAAGGAAATTCCGCCTTCCTGCGCCAGGGCTACGGCGAGCTTCTCGCCGGATACCGACTGCATTATTGCGGATGTCATGGGGATGTTGAGCTTGATGCTTGGCTCCTCCCCTTTCCTGAACTTTACGAGCGGTGTGGAGAGATCCACGTTTGCGGGTATGCAGTCCGGGCCGGTGTAGCCGGGAACTAAGAGATACTCGCTGAATGTCCTTGAAGGTTCGTTAAAATACTGTGCCATTACTCCTCCGATCTGTTTGCGCTGTTGGTTATAGCGGTTTTGTTTATTAGAATTATGCTTTTGACTGATTTAATGAACGAGCCGCTGGGTTGCGGCGGTTTGCGCTACCTGAGTATGCCCAGGTATTCTTCCAGTGTTATGCCCTTGGCCATGATCTCCGCGGCAACGTCCTCTCCGACGTAGCGCAGGTGCCAGGGCTCCGAAACGAAGCCTGTTACCTTGCCGACGCTGTCCGCGGTGCCATCCGTGTACCTGATTATGAAGCCGTATTCGAAGCAGTGAGCCCTTACCCACTTGCCCTCCGCGGTGGACAGGAAGTCCTGGGTAAGCGTGTAGTTGGTGGAAGCGCCTGCAACATCAAGCGCCAGGCCGGTCTGGTGCTCCGAGAGCCCGGGTTCGCAGCTGTAGGTGTTGGCGTAGCTGCGTCCGTAGTTGGTTACGTAGCGGTCGTATATGCGGGTCTTGTGGTACTCGTAGGACTGGTAGCCTACGCGCATGCGTATCTTTATGCCAACCTCGTCTGCCTCTGCGACCATGGACTCGAAGGCTATGGCGGCTTCCCTGCGGAGCTTGTCCGTCTGGCCCTTTACTCCGGCCCCCGAAACGACCTTGTTGACTGTGCGGAGATCGTCCGGCTCGTAGCTTGCTGCAAGCGGATGGGTGCGGTTGATCAGTATCAGGTAGTTTTTATCTGTAACTTTGATCTCTTTGGCTTTGCCGGTTGCGGGATCTATGGTGTAATCCTGCATGGTTGCGGCTTTTTGCTGGGGCGTGAGCTCCGGAGCGTCCGGGTTATCCGGGTCTATGGTGGGCTGCACGTTTATGGTGCCTGTGCCGCCAATGTTGCGGCCTGGCCTTACGCCTTCGTAGATGCTGGCGGGCCTTGTGTTATCCCCGGTGTTGGACGGCGGATCCGTCTGGCCGGAAGGGTCTGTCTGGCCGGAAGGATCGTCTGCGGGGACCACGCCGGAAGGATCTGTTTTGCTGTTGCCGAAGATCAGGCCTATGCCTGCGGATGCCACAACAGAAACTGCAAGTATGATGGCCAGCGCCGTTATAAATCCCCTGTTTATGAGCGCTTTTGACTGTTCCAACTTTCCCCTCCGGATATACTTCTAGGTATTAAGTTATTATACTATAAGACCGCCCCTTCTGTCAGTGGTATTTTCAGAAAAGGCGGTCTTTTTTTCAGGTATTTTGAGGCTGCTGTCTTTATTCGCTGCGCAGCGCTGTTACCGGATCCTTCTTGGCTGCGGCCCTGGACGGGATGAGACCGCCTATAAGGGTCAGGATGACGCTGATCATGACCAGTGCCACGCCTCCGGCCGGCGGCAGAGCCGCGCTGATGTTTGTATTGCCGGCAAGGTTGTGGATGAGCGCGTTGCCCGGGATAAGGATGAGCAGGGAAACGCCAACGCCTATTACGCCAGCC
>CADALS010000029.1 GCA_902788795.1 uncultured Eubacteriales bacterium
GTATGACTTCCCACTTCTCTTTCCAGCTGTATTTTCTGGGCTTTTGTATGTCCTTATTCCTGTGAGCTTTTATGGCAATGAATACAGAGTACATTGCTGCCATAAGAAGTCCGGGAACGATACCGGCCTTGAACAGCGAGGAAATGGATGTTTCGGTAGCAAGACCATAGACTACCATAGCTATCGAAGGCGGGATAAGTATAGCCAGGGTTCCGCCTGTGGTGATTATTCCGGAAGCGAATTCTTCAGAATAGTTCAGCTTTCTCATTGCGGGATAAGCGATCTTTCCCATTGTTGCAGCTGCAGCAGTGGAGGAACCGGAGATAGCTCCGAAGAACGCGTTTGCCCAGACTGTAGCAACGCCTACGCCGCCGGGCAGTCTTCCCATCATTCTGTTTGCTGCGTCGAACAACGGATCCGCAAGCTTGGCTTGTACTATGAATTCAGCCATGAGCAGGTAAAGCGGAACTGTGCTCAGCGAGAATGTAGCGATATCTCTGTAAGCAGTTACCTGGCAGATAGCAGTCACAGCTGTAACACCGCCGACCATATAAAGGCCGATAACGCCTGCGATGCCCAGGGAGAACGCAACAGGAACACCTATGAATATAAGTGCAAGTAGTATTATCAGTGGTATTAATGCTTGAAATGTCATATCAGTACCTCCCTATTCTCCGTCAGGTGTGACATCCTTGACTCTCTCGCCTGCAAAGAACAGGATGGATGCAAGAAGCAGTCTGAAAGCCATAAGGAAAGCGCCGATAACAAGTACAAGATAGCCCGGCCAGATGGGAACATCCACATTTCCGCCAGGAACAGAGTGATTAGCATAAGCCCTCTGCATGGAAGTGATATTTGTAAATGCTATCAAGCAGAAAAAAGCGCAAGCGATAAGGGTGAATAGACCCTTGATGATCCTCTGGAGGACCGGTGGCATCTTCTGTTCGAGTATAACTACTCTTACGTGGCCGCCTCTTCTGTAACAATAACTTATCGATAAGTAGACAAGGATTATTGACAGATAACAGGATACCATCTCTTCAACACCCGTTATAGGGCTTTTAAAAACGTATCTGAGTACCGTATTTACTGAAATAGAAAGCATCATTCCGCAAATAGCAATACCGGCCAGAACATTGAAGAAACCTTCTATCTTTGTCAGTACCTTGCCAATTTTGGACATAATTGACGTCATTATAGTCTCCTCACTATACACATAGTTTCGGTCATTGTCAGGGCAGAAATATAAACTACTTCTGCCCTGACTTAAGCTCATAAAGTGATGTACTTATAGTTTTAGACTAATCAGTGAAGTATGCCTGATACTTCTTAGCAATAGCTTCATCAGCGTAAGTCTTGTTTCTCTCCTCAACTACCTTCTTGCCGGCTTCCTTATCAGGAACGCCGTCGAGCCATACTTTGGCAACGTCCTTTACAGCTTCTGCCCAGGCAGCCTTCTGCTCTTCGTTGAGCATGATAACTTCCGCCTTGGACGCGATCTTTACGGTAAGGTCTTCTTCAAGCTGGTCATCAAGGATCTTAGCTACGTGCATGGAGCACTCGAAAGCGGTCTCCTTCATCATCTTCTGATACTTTTCAGGCATGGAATCGAAGACCTTCTTGGACATCATGTAGCCGCCGTCCAGTCCGCCGAGAGCCATACCAGCTGTGCACTTGTTAGCCATTTCATAGTATCCGTAGTTGATGCCTGCGTTAGCAGAGGAAACGCATCCGTCTATGGACTTCTTGTAGAGAGCTTCGGAAATGTCGGAAGCAGCCATGGATACAACTGTAGCACCGAGCATTTCTACTGCTGCGCAGCGAGCCTTACCTGTAGCTCTGATGGTCTTACCCTTAATGTCTTCGGGCATGATTATAGCCTTGTCAGAGTTGTAGAACAGTACGTAGCCGGGAATGGTGAAGCATCCGAGGTTTACAACGCCGTTCTTTTCCATCTCAGCCTTAAGCATACCGTTCTCTTTCATTTCATTCAGAGCCGGTGTTCCCTGCCATGCGGTGTCGAAAGCACCGGGCAGCTGCCATGCGCCGTGGAGCGGGAATTCAGCAACGTTGAGTCCTGTATCGATGTTAGCGATATCGATAAGACCGGTCTGGATCATGGACAGATAGTCAGCTGCTTTACCAAGCTGCTCGCCGGGATAAGCTTCGATCTTGATGTGACCATTGGACTTTTCCTCGATCTCCTTGGCGAATCTGTTGATGAACTCGATAGTGTAGACGTGAGTAGCACCGTGCTGGCCAGCCCACTTCAGGGTGTAATAAGGATCTTCATCTACATTTGCAGAATTGTTGTTTGATTTGCCGCCGCATGCTGCCAGGGCAAATACCATTGCTAATACAAGCAGAAGTGATATAAACTTTTTCATCTTGACCTCCTAGAAAAAGTATGTTATTTACCTTGCTGCTTTCTGCGGGTATCTACCGCCTCAAGCAGCGATTGGATACGGGTCTCGACCTGAGCATCGTGGAAGAAGCTCGGGTCTGTGTGGTCGGAATCCAGGACGAGGCAAGGGATGCCGTAGATCTCTTCTGCCTTGCGTCCAAGGTCCTGAGCCTGCATTGCCCAAGGGCGGCAGGTGTGCGGGGAGTGGATGATGACTGCATCTACATGGTAGTCATCTATGAAGGCCTTGAACTCCTTCTCCACCTTCCAGTTGAATGTTCTGGTGTAGCTTCTTGCGGAGTGCTCGGCAGCTATAGTCATGAGGATATCATCCTTGTTGAAGCCGTGGTTGCCCATGTACTCGCTGCCTATAGCACCGTAGTTGTGGAATGCGTATCCGCCGTCAAGAAGGATAGCGCCGTACTTGGAGAGCATCCTGGAGAGAGTTCCCATCTTGAACCACGGGAAGTTGCCTCTCCACAGTATCCTGTACTTTTCCTCTCCCCCTATAAGAGCGCCCTCGCCTCTTTCGATGCGGCCTACGAGCTCGTCGCGGTATTCCTTGTAGAGCTGTATGCAACCTTCGCTTCTGACTGTGTTTGCTGGTCCGAAAGCTACAGCACCGTCTATGAAGGTACCGGGTGCGGGCACGTGCTTCTGGCACTCAAGTATCTCTCTTCTGTACGCGGTGAATTCTTCGATAACATCGATCTGGTGCCTCAGTGCATCCCAGTCGTAGGGTTCGCCGGTGAAATCTTCAATAAACTTGATCAAACCTGCCAGCTGCTCTTTTACATATGCTATGTTCCTGTCCCAGCACTCTTTGGTGTCGTCATAGTAGAACGGGGCGTCTATGTAGTAATAAGGAACGTGGAAGATGTCCACAAGGGCATTTGCCCACTGTATCATTGTCGGGCATGTATTGAGAGCTATGACCACATCAGGCTTTGGAACTCTAAGCCTTTCAGGGATCATCTCCTCTTCCTTGCCTTCTACCATCATCAGGGCTTGTCCGAGGTTTATCTTAGTGTAGGAGCAGACCTCGTTGCCGAGTCCGTGAGACTCTGCGTATTCTATGTAAGGCACCTGTTCCTGTGCTGAAGATATACGGGCTGCGAGGTTTTCTGTCTGGAATCTTGCCATATGAGCTCCGTTGAAGATCTCATAGGGGCAGGCACCTACGCACCATGCTACATACTTTGAATTTCTTGTCTCCTCATAGAAGGCGTCCATTACATCGTGGATCTGTGAGGTGAGTTTGATACGGTTTGCTTTAATGTTAGGATCTGCAGTTACCATTTCTATTTCCTCCTCTCCTTACAGATTCTCTATGAAGCTCTGTACTCTTGTAGCGATCTGACCTTCTGAATCTGTGTCGTGATCTGTGAATACAGAAAATACTTTTCCTTTGAAGTTGGCCTTAAGATCGTTTACATCCGCCAGGTTACCGAAGTAGTGAGCCTCGCAGAACTTGATGACTACAGTGATTATGCCCTTGGCTCCGGCATTCTCGGCAAGCTGCTTGAGGTAGAAACCGTTGCGGTTGTCCGGGTCTGTCTGGGTGCAGCAAGGACCGTTCCTGTAGATGTATGCCTGGGTAAGCGCTGTCATCGGATCTTCGCCTTCATCTACCAGTGTGTTGAAGTAGCGGCCGCCTACATAAAGATCGTCGTCTGCTATTACGCCGCCGGCGCTTTCAACTGCTTTGATGACTGCCGGCTCAAGGCTTTCGCAAAGGCTTCCGGAGATGATAAGCTTCGGGCCCTTCTTAGCCTTTATAGTGCCGTCAGCAAGCTCTGCCTTAAGAGCTTCATTGAGCTCGAGCACCATATCAGTGGCCTTTTCTTTCGGAATGCTCATTACTGCTCTTACAACATCCCTGAGCGCCATCTCGGAAATACATCCGGGAGCGTTGCGCCTGATCGCGTAAAGCTCCTGCATCGCAAGGCGGAAACGATTGAAGACCTTTATAGATTCGGCTATTGCCTCCTCTTCTATCTTCTTTCCAAGGTACTTTTCGACTCTCTCCTTCATGTTCTGGATCTCTTCAGCAATGAACTTCTTTGAAGCCTCTGCTTTGATGGTCACAGGGAAGAAGAAGAATTCGATGTTGACCTTGTCTCCCTGGGTGTGGCGGACAAGATCGCCTATCATCCTGAGCTCGTGGCAGCAGTCCTTTACAAATACGGCCTTTGTGAAGCTGAGCTTCTTTTCTATGGCCTGATCCATAAGGCTGCGGACGTAACCGCACATGAATGGCTGTACGTGCGCGTTGGCTGCAGCAACAGGTTCGTTCTGTTCAAGAAGTACTATAGGCATGAACCCTGCAGCATGGATAAGCTCTTCCGGCAAATACATACCGCTGACGGCGATCACACCTTTTCCTTCACACTCCTTCTTAGCTGTTTCGAGCGGGTCTTTTGACAGCTCTGCGAACTTTGCAAGGAGGAGTTCACTCTTAATGCTCATAATCTGACTCCTTCATTGATTGCATGCTATACTGCTGTTTCGATTCTAAAATAATTAAAAGGTAAAATCATTTTCATGAAAAAAAAACCTTGTCAACGAACAGATATGTTAGAATTTGAAACAATATATCTATTTCATATTGAAACATAAGTCCAGTAGTGTTACATTTTGAAACGGAGGTACATTCTATGGATAAAATTCTTTTCATATGCACGTCTGATCATTCATACTATGACATACTTAAAGCTACAGAAAGATTTGGTAATGATGTTACTGTCGCCTATTCAAGTGAAAAAGATATTCCTAATCTGAACGAAACGATCAATACAGCTAGACCTGCTGCTATTATTGCGCCTCCAATAACTGGGGAGTATATTAAAACGAAAACAAAAAAACCCTGTATTGCTATACATCCAAGTCAGTTCGATATATTAGATCTTCTTATGCGTGCAAGATCTGATGAATCTGATACTGTATATTACATTGGCTACAAGCATAACATAACAATTGATTCCAAGAAATTCCTTGAGTCTATGCTTGGTAAAAAGCTTTCAATTGTGACATATGAAACAGATCTTGAAAAATTAGCTTTACCCAGTCAATTAGACTTAAGCGGAATCAAAAAAGCCGCTGTGACCAGCGGATGGGTCGCGGAACAGCTTCAGAGCAAAGGCATTGAGACCGTTCTTCTGCACTGGAAGGAATCTTCTGTACTGCAGGCCATCAACACCGCCACAGAAGTCATCAAGCAGACAAGAAGAGAAGCAAAATTCAATATATGGCTCAACGCTACGCTGAACAACGTCCAGGACGGCATAATAGGAACACAGCAAGGCTCTATATTCACGTTCAACAAGCGCGCAAGTGAGTTTTTCGGAGTAAAAGCCTCTGAGATCCTTGGAAAAAATCTTAAGAATATAGATCCGGACTCTGCTCTTGGCAGAGTTCTCAGTCACTCCACCCTGTCTGTCAACCACGAATTCCTGTGGAACATACGCGGCAAGATGTGCATGGTCAACGTTATTCCCATTGCAGCAAGGCAGACAATAATAATCATAAAAGACAAGAACGACATCAACAGGCTCCACGCCAACCTGTCCAAAGAGGCTGAAAAACGCGGCATGGTAGCCAAGTACGAATTCCATGACATACTCGGAGACAGCACCTCGATCAAAATGTGCAAGGACCTTGCCCGCAAGTATTCAAAGAGCAATGTTCCTGTCCTTTTGTTAGGAGAGACCGGTGTCGGCAAGGAGCTCTTTGCGCACAGCATACATAACGCTTCTTCAAGAGCAAACGCGCCCTTTGTGTCTGTAAACTGCTCTTCCGTATCCGAAGCCATGCTCGAATCCGAACTGTTCGGTTATGATACCAGCAGTTCCAGTTCAAAGAGCAGCAAGATAGGCCTGATCGAGATGGCAAACGGTGGAACCTTGTTCCTGGATGAGATAGGTGAAATGTCACTCAAGATCCAGAGCAAGCTTCTTGCAGTAATACAAAACAAGGAGCTGACTCATGTGCATGGAAACACCAGCATTCCTGTAGATGTAAGGATAATCAGTTCTACAAACAAGAAACTTGAAGATCTCGTTAACGAGGAACAGTTCAGAAAGGATCTGTATTACAGGCTTTCGACTCTGACTCTCAATATCCCTTCACTCAGGGAAAGGCGTGAAGACATACCCATCCTTGCTAATGCTTTATATCAGGAAAAACAGGAAGAATACGGCCGCTATCTTCCGCCCATCCCGAAGGAATTCATCAATAGTCTGATGCGTATGGAATGGCCTGGAAATATAAGAGAGCTTCAGTCCTATATAGAGCGCTACGTTATCCTCGCTTCCGACCCCGAAAGCGTATCCGAGTTCGAAAAGAACAACAAGATCATAAGCAGGATGATAAGCAGTCAGAGCAATAAAACAGAGCCGGCAGAAAGCAGCAATACGCCGCCTTCCCAGCTCACATTGGATGTAAGACCGCTGAAAGATATGGAATCCGAGGTGATCTACAAGCTGAGCAAGTATTACACGGACACAGAACTGTCAAAAGTCCTGGACATAGGAAGGTCCACCGTGTGGAGAAAGCTCAAGGAGTTCAGATCTGAGGATCAGCATTAGGGCTTTCGCAGTTAGCCTTGGCTCTTTTCATAACATTAATAAGTATTGGAATGCATGCGATATTTATTATCATATCACTTACAACATTTGTGGAAACTGCTCCGTAGAATCCAAACAGCCTGTTTAGTATAAACAGCACAGGCAGATAGATGAGATTGTAAATAACGTTAGCAAGCTGGATTACTATGTTGGGAATGGCAAGAGAAAGTATTGCCTTGCTTTCTTATGATCAGATCTCTGCGTTGATCATATCTATGAGTCCGGAGACTATCTTGTCTTCGGATACTTTTCTTACGACTTGTCCCTTTTTAAAGAGCATGCCCTCGCCTTTTCCGCAGGCAACGCCGTAGTCCGAGGACTTTGCCTCTCCGGGGCCGTTAACTACGCAGCCCATAACGGATACTCTAAGGAAACGGCCTTCTTTTTCCAGGCGCTCGGAAAGAGGCTCAAGGCCGGCTTTTACCTTAGTTGCAAGGGATTCCAGGTCCACCTCGGTGCGTCCGCAGGTCGGGCAGGACACAAGGTCTATGCCGGCTCTTCTGACGCCGCAGGCTTTGAGTATCTTGCGCGCAAGGATGACTTCCTGAACAGGATCTCCGGTAAGGGATATCCTCATGGTGTTCCCTATTCCATCAAGCAGCAACGCAGACATGGATGCAACAGATTTGATCTTGGCATCCTCTCCCACGCCGGCTTCTGTAAGTCCTATGTGCAAAGGCAGGCTGCACTTGGATGCAAAAAGCTTGTGAGCCTTGTGGTTCATGGCCACATCCGAGCACTTGAGGGATACTACTATGTCTTCGAATCCAAAGCTCTGCGCGTAGGAAACTGCTTTAAGAGCGCTCTCGCACATAGCTTCAGCGGTAACTCCGCCGTATTTTTCAACAAGATCTTTTTCCAGAGAACCTGAATTTACGCCTATGCGTATGGGTATTCCTGCAGACTTTGCCCGCTCAAGTACAGCTCTGACTCTGTCTTCGGAGCCTATGTTTCCGGGATTGATGCGTATCTTGTCTGCACCCTCGTCTATTGCTGCTATGGCGAGCCTGTAGTCGAAATGGATATCTGCAACAAGAGGCACCGGGCTCTGTTTTCTGATCTCCCCGAAAGCTTTAGCTGCTGCCATATCCGGTACTGTGCAACGCACTATGTCTGCGCCGGCTTCAGCCAAAGCGTTTATCTGTGCAAGAGTGGCGCTTACATTCCTGGTGTCCGTGTTGGTCATGGACTGAATGGATATCGGAGCGTTTCCGCCTATTTTAACTTTTCCGCAGCTTACCTGCCTGGTTTGATACATTTTATCACCTGATCATATGCACAACGTCCTTTACCATAAGGCCTATCATAAGGCCGAACAGCAGGAACATGAATACGCTGTTGATTATTGCCTCTGTCTTATCGGAGACCTTGCCCCTGGTTATCCACCTGACAATTACGAACAGTATGCGACCGCCGTCCAGGCCGGGTATGGGCAGAAGGTTCATAAATCCGAGGTTTACACTTACAAGGCCTATAAGGTAGATAACGGTCAAAAGCCCGTAGCTTACCGCGTAATCGCCTGAAATATCGATTATCTGGATTATGCTTCCCACATCGTCAGAGCTGGCCTTGCCGGAGAACAGCCTTACAAAAAAGTCCCGAAGGGCCCTTATCATTGAGCCTGCTTCGTTAAAGGCGGTCTTAACAGCAGTGCCTACAGAATGCTCCAGGGAGCACTGTATGCCTATAACTTTGCGGTTGTCCTCGCTTACCTCTATCTTGACGTTTTTGAATTCTATCTCTTTGCCGTCCCTGAGGACTGTGATGTCTACATCCGAGTCTTCGTTGTTCTGTATTGCCTGGGTGATATCCAGCCATTCGTCGTAGTGGGTGCCGTTTACTGCAACTACTTTATCTCCTGGCTGGATCCCGGCCGCTGCAGCAGGTTTGTCTGCAGGCACAGCCTCAAGCACAGGCGAATAGCTGCCCATTATAGTAAAGACAACTGTAAGTATCAGAAGGCCAATAACTATGTTGTTGAAAGACCCGGCAAGCAGCACGGGAAGCTTCTTCCAGGCTGGCTGACGGTTGAAACTGCGCGGATCCGGCTCTTTAACTACGCCGTTTTCGTCTTTTTCGTCCCCGTCTTCGCCCTCAAAAGCGCAGTAGCCTCCAAGCGGAATGGCTCTGAACGAATACTGAGTCTCTCCTTTTTTATCGCTCCAAAGAAGAGGCCCCATGCCCACGGAGAACTCGTTGATCTTGAATCCTAGAAGCTTTCCTACAGAAAAATGCCCAAACTCATGCCCCAGTATGAGCAGCAGGAAGCTTATAAGTGCTATGACTATTCCCAATATCCTCATAACAAATATTATGTATACTCCTTATAATTATAATAATTTTGTGCTTATGTAATTCTGCACTGCCAGGCGGCTTTCCCTTTCGACTTCCAGTATATCATCCAAAGATGTAATTACTGTGACGATATGATCATTAAGTGCTTCTTCCACAACATCCGCTATCTGGGTAAAGCTTATGCGGTCAGCAAGGAATGCGGCTACGGCTTCCTCGTTAGCTGCGTTAAGCACGATCGGATAGCTCCTGCCGCCTTCAATGGCGCTGTATGCAAGAGCAAGGCACTTGAAGACTTTAAGATCAGGTTTTTCGAAGGTCATGGTGCCAAGATCGAAGAAGCTGAACTTCTTTCCGGCATCAGGCACCCTGTCCGGGAAAGCCAGAGCGTAAGCTATGGGGATCCTCATATCCGGAGCACCGATCTGCGCAATTATCGAACCGTCCTCGAACTCCACAGCAGAATGTATGGCGCTCTGCGGATGGACGACAACTTCTATCTTTGCGGGATCTGTATCGAAAAGCCAGGAAGCCTCTATAACTTCCAGACCTTTGTTCATCATTGTTGCGGAATCTATGGTTATCTTGGCGCCCATGCTCCAGTTTGGGTGTTTGAGCGCCTGTGCTTTGGTGACAGAGGCCAGTTCTTTAGCCGTAAAGCCCCTGAACGGCCCGCCTGACGCGGTCAAAATGATCTTGTGGACAGAATTGCCGTCTGCAGCTCTTAAGGCCTGGAAAATGGCGGAATGCTCGCTGTCTACAGGAAGAAAAGCAACTCCTTTTCTGCGGACTGCCTCCATAACCAGAGAGCCTCCTGCAACCAGAGTCTCCTTGTTTGCAAAGGCTATGTCCTTCCCCGCTTCTATTGCAGCCAGAACAGGTTCTATGCCCATCATGCCAAGAAGCGCGCTGACTTCCATGTCCGCGTCTGCCTGTGCAGCAAGGATCTTAAGACCTTCCCTTCCGCAGAGGATCTCCGTTCCCGGGAACTCCTTTTTAAGCTCCAGTGCGTCCTTTTCTTCTGCAACGCAGGCAAGCGCCGGAGAAAGCTCCTTTAGCTGCTTTCTGAATAAATCAACATTGTGACCGCAGGAAAGAGCGGTCACAACGAATTTGTCCTTGTTTCTTTGTATAACATCCAGAGTCTGGGTGCCAATGGATCCTGTGGACCCGAGTATTGCAATTTTCTTCATGGTCTTATAAAGACTAAAATGTAGTAATAAACGAAAGGCGCTACGAGTATTACGCTGTCGAACCTGTCCATTATGCCGCCGTGACCGGGGATAAGATTGCCGTAATCCTTGATACCCATCTTGCGCTTAAATGCAGACGCCACAAGATCTCCGGCCATGCCGAACAGCGCACCGAAAAAGCCTATTATCAGGCAGTGGATGAATTCTTTTGGATAGACAAAATAACCGAAAATGCCGCAGCAGACTACAGATCCAAGCACGCCGCCAAAAGCGCCTTCCCAGGTCTTTTTGGGGCTGATGTTAGGCGCCATCTTATGCTTTCCGAAAAGCAGCCCGAACACATACGCAAAGGTATCGCAGCCGAACGCTGCAAGAATAACGAGCCACACCATGGTACTGTATTTAGCTATGCGGTTTATGAGCAGCAGATGCGCAGTAAAATAGCCTATATACAGTATTCCGAGGCTCGTTACCGGTCCGTCCAGAATATTGTGATCTTCCCTGATAAGAGACATTAAAAGACCCAGGCACACCGTGCCGAACACCCACATGGAAAGAATATGGTTGTAGGTCCTTGGATCTAGGGATGTAAACTCTCCGAAATAGATTATTATATACAGCACAGCAAGCATGCCGAATGCCCAGTACTTGCCGGCGTGTACGCCTATGTTCTCGTAGCCTTTGTAGAATTCGTGCATGCCTATAGCGGAAATTCCAAGGCACAGCAAAAGAAGCGGCACTCCACCAAAGAATAGGAATACCAGAAGAGGTCCTACTATGAAAACTGACGACAATATCCTGGTCTTCATTTGTGGCCTCCGAACCTTCTGTCCCTTTTCTGGAATTCCACTATGCACTTTTCGTATTCGTCGTTAGTAAATTCCGGCCAGAAAACTGGTGTGAGCACTATCTCCGAATACGCGGACTGCCAGGTAAGGAAGTTGGACAGCCTGTTTTCTCCGCTGGTGCGGATAATTACGTCCGGATCCGGCATGCCGGCAGTGTACATGTGGTCGGACAAAGTCTGTTCGTCTATCTTATCCAGGCCCTCTGCAAGAATCTTGTTAACAGCATTAACTATCTCCGCCCTGCCGCCGTAGTTCAGCGCTATGTTAAAGTGCAGGCCTGTGTTCTCCTTAGTGGTCCCGATAAGCTTTCTGAGGCTTTCTTTGGATTCTTCGGGCACACCAAGAGCGTCCCAGTCTCCCAGGACGCTTACATGGACATTGTTAGCGCAAAGCTCGGCAAGCTCGGACTGAACATATTTTACGACCAGCTTGAAAATACCGGAGACCTCGTCCTGAGGACGCTTCCAGTTTTCCGTAGAGAACGCGTAAACAGTAAGGTACTTTACGCCTAGCCTCTGCGAGTGGCGCACTACCTCTCTGAGCGTTTCCAGCCCTGCCCTGTGGCCCTGCACGCGCAGCATTCCGCGCTGCTTGGCCCAGCGGCCGTTGCCGTCCATTATTATCGCAACATGCTGCGGAACTCTTGTAAGATCAAGATCTTCTCTCAAAGCTTACAGCTCCATGATCTCTTTGTCTTTGTTAGCAATGATCTGATCGATGTCCTTCATGCACTTGTCGGTCATCTTCTGGATCTCGTCGAGGTCCTTCTTTACGTCGTCCTCGGTGAGATCGCCGGCCTTCTCTGCCTTCTTGATCTGCTCGTTGGCATCGCGCCTGCAGTTGCGGACTGCGACCTTGGATTCCTCGCCCATCTTCTTGATGACCTTAGTGAGCTCTTTTCTGCGCTCTTCGGTGAGAGGAGGAATTACGAGCCTTATGTTCTTGCCGTCGTTTGTGGGGTTGATGCCCAGGTTGGACATCTGGATAGCCTTTTCTATGTTCTTAAGGCTCTTGGGATCGAACGGGATTATCATAAGGGTGCGGGGGTCCGGAACCTGAATGTTTGCCAGGTTCTTTACCGGGGTCATAACTCCGTAGTAATCCACTGTTATCTGGTCCAGAAGAGCTGCGTTTGCCCTGCCAGCTCTTACTGTGTTGAGATCTTCCTTGAGCACGCTTATGGTCTTGCTCATTTTTTCTTTATAAACTTCCTGTGCACTGCTCATTGTGTTCCTCCTTATGTAAAAGATTACGATCTTAGTAAACTATAGTTCCTATTTCCTCTCCGGCGCATGCGCGGATGATTGCATCCTTTTCCGCAAGTCCGAAAACGTGTATCTTCATTCCGTTGTCCCTGCAAAGAGATGCAGATGTGGAATCCATTACCTT
>CADALS010000030.1 GCA_902788795.1 uncultured Eubacteriales bacterium
TTTCCTGGAGATAGTTGAAGAATATATCAATAACGCTGAACAGGAGATACTGGACCTCAGAGGGGATCCGGAAGCAGACCCAAACGTGGAGCCCATGGACGGCAAGAACATCAGGATCAATATCCCGCCCAGCTTCTACTACCTGCTCTTTGTTGCAGCTGTAACGGTGGTGCTTGTCATAATAGCCGTAAGGCTGTTTGCAAACAGGAAAAAGGGCACGGGCAGATTCGTATTCAAATCTGAGGATATAGACAGGATACCGCCGGAGACCGAGCCCGTCAGAAGGGCAGAGGAGCCTTCGGCAGCATCCAATGCCGGAAAGATACGCAGGATATACAAGTCCTATCTGGAGCATTTTAGATCTCTGAACATGAAGCTGGAACCTTCGGATACTTCGCAGGACGTTTTAAGGTATTCAGGTGAGTTTAATCAGGCTGCCGAGAACGGCACCATGCGTGATCTTTACATAGCAGCCCGCTACGGAGACCCTGCTGAAGTAACAGCAGACCAGGTGGCCGAGGCAAAGCGCTGCCTTTCTGTTGTAAAAGATGCATAAAAAATGACCCGGACTTAATGTCCGGATCATTTTGATCTGGTACCCCCAGGCGGAATCGAACCACCAACAAAGGTTTAGGAAACCTCCGTTATATCCGTTTAACTATGAGGGCATGTACAGTATTATTGCTGTGTCGGAACAGCTTTAATATTATCCACTAAAATGCTTGCGAAGTCAAGTGTTTTTGTGTTAGTATATATTTTGCGTTTCAGGAGGGCCCTATGCACGAGGAATATATGCGCATGGCGCTGGATCTTGCGCGGCAGGCAGCCGCGGAAGGAGAGGTGCCGGTAGGCGCAGTCATCGTAAAGGACGGCAAAGTGGTCGGACGCGGCCGCAACAGCACGGAAACAGACAAGGACCCAACCTGCCACGCGGAGATCAAGGCCATAAGGGAGGCAGCAAAGACTCTCGGAGGCTGGAGGCTCCCCGGCTGCAGCATGTACGTAACTACAGAGCCCTGCAGCATGTGCGCCGGAGCCATAGTCCTTGCAAGGATAGAGGAGCTTTACATTGGGACACCGGATCCCAAAGCCGGTGCCTGCGTATCGCTTTTCTCCATCCCAACGGACAGCAGGCTCAACCACCGCGTAAAACTTACTGTGGGCATACTTCAGGAAGAGTGCAGCGCGGTCTTAAAAGACTTTTTCAGAGGGCTTCGCAGCGGACGTATAAAAAGCGCCGCAAAGCCGTCTGAGGAACAATAGATAAACAATCGGAGGAATTCAAATGAAAAGGTTAACTGCCATACTCGCAGCAGCAGTTCTGATCATCGCAATGTCTGTCATGAGCGTTTCCGCGGCAGGTCTTGAGATCACCAAAGTAACCCCCAAGGACGGCACCACCGGCAGGCAGCCCGCGAATATGGCTATCAAGGTCGGTTTTTCAGAGGACATGACAGGAAATGAATCCCTGGACGCCGCAAACAAGAGCAAGATAACTATTTCCGATCCGGAGGGCAAGACCTTCGATTTCACCATTGCGCACTCCGCTAAGTACCCCAACGAGCTCTGGCTGGTAGTAAACGATACTCTGGATCAGAACACTGAATACACAGTAAAGATCTCCGCAGGTATAACTTCCACATCCGGAAGCCAGACCAGCGAGGCCCTTACTACAACATTCAAGACTAGAAACGTCAGTACGGACAGCACCATAAGCATGGTAATGATGGTCGTAATGATAGGTCTTATGATGTTCATGAGCCAGAAGGAAATGAAGAAGACCATGACCGAGACAGATGCCAACTACGCACTGGCTCAGGCCAAGAAGCTCAACCCGTACAAGATAGCTAAGCAGAAGAACATCTCCCTGGAGGAGGCTCAGGCTTACTGCGATAAAGAGCGCGCCAAGGCTCAGAAGGCTGTAGACAAGATGAACGCCGAAAGGGCAAAGGCAGAAGCCGCTAAGCAGGCAGAGCTGGAGGCAGCTCAGGCAAGGATAGAGGCAGAGCTGGAGGCAGCCCGCAAGGCAAGCATGTTCCACGTAAAGGGACCTAAGTCTGTTAAGGCTGCAGGCGGAACCATTCCAAAGTCCGTAAGGGACCGCAAGAAGCAGAAGGAAGTTGCTGCCAAGGCCGCAGAAAAGCAGAGAGAAGAAAACTCCAAGGGCAAAAAGTCCAAGAAATAGCACTCGGGGACGGTTCTCAGGTGCCGGCACTCGGGGACGGTTCTCAGGTGCCAACTTCACAAAAGAAAAAGCAGAGGCTTCTTCTGAAGCCTCTGTTTTGTTTAAAGCTTGTTTGCTATCGGCGGAACGCTGTAGCGCTGCTTAAGCTCTGTAAGCATAATTGTCGTTTCTGTGCGCTGCACGCTTTTTACTGTTTTTATGCGGTTTACAAGCTCTGCAAGCGTTGCGGTGTTCTTAGTTGCTATCTTTAGCATGTAGTCGAAATCTCCGGCAACGAAGTACGCTTCCAGGATCTCGTCCGATTCGTTGATGACCTTTGTGAGCTGCTCTATATCTCCGGACGCATCCACGTTGAGCATCATGTAAGCTTTCAGTTCCCTGCCCATGGCTGCAGGATCCAGTATTGCAGTGTACTGGCTTATAAGGCCGCTGCTCTCCATCTTCTTAAGACGGTCGCTCACGGCGGAAAGGGAAAGATTTATCCTCTTTGAAAGCTCGGAATACGATATCCTTGCGTTCTCCTGAAGGACTTCCAGTATCTTTGCGTCTATAACATCTATGGTCATATTTGCCTCCATTGCCTTGATATCATAAATATTATGCAAATTTGGCGCAAAAAATCAAGCGGTTTTTTCAAACTGCGCTAATATTTTAACACATTTGCATAACTCTTTCTTCTGATGTATAATAAGTAGTCAAATTATAGTTTTAATGTGGTGTACTGTTTCCACCTTAAGAAACATTTTAGTTATGGAAAGCAACTTTATCCACGATATCATAGAAAAAGATATTGCAGAAGGAAAATACTCACACAATATTATCACGCGTTTCCCGCCGGAGCCGAACGGCTACCTGCACATAGGGCACGCAAAGTCCATATGCCTCAACTTCGGCACAGCCAAAAAGTACGGCGGCACCTGCAACCTGCGCTACGACGACACCAACCCCGTTAAGGAAGACGATGAATTCGTAGGCTCCATAGAAAACGACGTCCGCTGGCTTGGCTTCGAGTGGGCAAACCTCAACCACGCCTCGGATTATTTCGACAAGATGTACGAATGCGCCTGCACCCTTATAAAGAAGGGCCTTGCTTACGCGTCCGACATGACCCAGGAAGAGCAGCGCGCTACCCGCGGCACCCTTACAGAGCCGGGCATCAACGACCGCAACAGGGACCGCAGCCCGGAAGAATCCCTTAAGATCTTCGAGGACATGAAGGCCGGCAAGTACGAGGACGGCACCATGTGCATACGCGCAAAGATAGACATGGCTTCCCCCAACATGAACATGAGGGACCCCGTTATCTACCGCGTTCTGCACGTTACTCACCAGCACACAGGGGACAAGTGGTGCATCTATCCTATGTACGACTTTGCACACCCTCTGGAGGACGCAATAGAGGGCATAACTCACTCCCTCTGCACCCTGGAGTTCGAGGACCACAGACCGTTCTACGACTGGGCTCTTAAGAACACAGACTGGCCGGAACCTCCCCAGCAGATAGAATTCGCAAAGCTCAACCTCTCCAACACCATCATGAGCAAGCGCAACATCAAAAAGCTCGTGGAAGATGGCCTTGTAGAGGGCTGGGACGATCCAAGGCTTTGCACCATAGCAGGCATGCGCCGCAGGGGTTACACCCCGGAGGCTATACGCAATTTCTGCGATGCCATAGGCGTTTCCAAGGCCAACAGCCTTATAGACATGAGCCAGCTGGAGTACTTCGTCCGCGACGATCTCAAGGACAAGGTGGAGAGCCGCTTTGTCATCTCCAGGCCTCTTAAGCTTACTATAACCAACTGGCCGGAGGGCAGGACCGAGTACTGCACCATAGAAAACAACGCCAACAAGCCGGAAATGGGCACCCGCCAGATACCGTTCACCGGAAGCCTTTACATAGAGCAGGACGATTTCATGGAAGTTCCTGTTAAGAAGTACTTCCGCCTGTTCCCGGGCAACGAAGTCCGCCTTAAGGGCGCGTACTTTGTTACCTGCACCGGAGTAGTAAAGGACGAGGCCGGAAACATTACCGAGGTCCTCTGCACCTACGATCCGGACACCAAGAGCGGCACCCCCGGAGCGGACAGCCGCAAGGTAAAGGGCACCATCCACTGGGTGGACGCCTCCACAGCAGTAGCCGTTCCCGTACGCGAATACGGCTACCTGGCCTATCCCAACGAAGAAACAGGCCGCAACGAATTCGACCCCAACTCCCGCACAGAGCTGACAGCCTGGGCAGAGCCGTCCGTAAAGGACGCCAAGCCCGGTGAGCGCTTCCAGTTCTTCAGGAGCGGATATTACATTGCCGACAGCGTCCTTACCAAGGAAGGCGCTCCGGTATTCAACCAGATCGTAGGACTCAAATCGTCCTGGAAACCTGAGAATAAGTAAGATCATGAAGAAAATAACAGTTTTATTGCTAACGCTGTGCCTGGTAATGGGCCTGTGCTCCTGCACTATAAGGCTAAGCACCACGGACATACCGAAGGGAAACGATGCGCAGCCTAAAGTGGATCCTGCTGCGGACCCGGTGGAAGACGAAGAGCTCACCCTGGAAGCGGAAATGGCTCTCAAGTCCACTGTAGAGCTTCTTTCTGCGGATGTTGAGGGGCTTGGTTATATTGCTCCTGCGCTGGATAAGAACTCCGGGCTCTGGGGCTATATAAACCTCAAGTCCGAATGGGTCATTTCCCCAAAGTTCAGATCCGCTGAGCCTTTCTCCGGGGACTATGCCTGCGTGCGCGATGCCTACGGGGATCATGTCTTCGTAGACAAGTCCGGCGAGGACATTTTCGCGTGGAACAAAGCGGCTATGAGCCTTGCTGCAGTCTCCAGCTTCAGCGAGGGCCTTGCCAACGCAACCATAGACAGCGGCTACACCCAGCAGATGTGCTACCTGGATACCGCCGGCAACTACGCGGTGCCTCTTACCAGCCTTCCCAGAGCTTCCGGTGTAAACTACAGGACAGTAAAATACGTAGAGCTTGCAACACCTTTCAGGAACGGCAAGGCTGTAGTTATGCGCTACACCAACGCCACTCTGGCTGCTGAGGGCATAGGGGCAAGCGATACCGCATACGTAATAGATACTGCAGGCAACGTTATTGCATCCCTGGCAAGCGGCCTGGACGCAAGCATCTACGGCTTCGACGACAACATGCGCATAGTTGTAAAGGCAACCAACGGCCTGTACGGACTTGCGGACGAAAACGGCAACATGGTCGCTCACGCGGCATATCTCAGGATACTGCACTGCGAGGGCGGGCTTTATCTTGCCTGCGATCAGAGCGGATTCTGGGGCGTTATAGACAAAGACGGAAACACCATAGTGGAGCCCATGTACAACAACGCGCTGCCTTATTCCGAAGGCTACGCCGCAGTTTCCGACGGCATCCACTGGGGCTTTATAGATGAAGCCGGCAATATAGTTATTCCTATCCAGTACGACGATGTTGCAGCACTTAAGAAGGCTGTCAACGGCAACGCAGAAAGCAGCGGAGCTTTCAGCAGCGGTGTTGCTGTAGTGCGCGCCGGCAAGTACTGGGGTGTTATAGACAAGAGCGGAAACATACTCTACGCCGCAGAGGCGCAGGAGTGCCCGGTCAGCTGCATCTCCAACGGCTTCATGACCTTCGAGTATTCCGAAGGCTGCGGAGTTATCAGCACTGACGGAAAGCTGGCCATTATACCCATTTACGACGGCATCGGAGAGTTCAAGTAGGAACATGCGCAACATCCTTCTTACTGTAAGCTACGACGGCTCGGCCTACCACGGCTGGGCAAGGCAGCCAGGCCTTAAGACCGTATGCGGCCGCATGGAGGAGACCCTCAGCGCGTATTTCAGCACCCCCGTGGTGCTGGAGGGCGCAAGCCGCACGGACGCAGGTGTCCATGCCTACGGGCAGAGGGCCACGCTTAAGGCAGAGCTTGGCGTTCCGGTGGAGAAGATCCCAATGGTCTTCAACACCGCGCTTGCAGACGACCGCATAGAAGGCCTCAGCGATATCCGCATAGTTGCCGCGGAGGAAAGGCCTGCGGGCTTTCATGCAAGGTTCGATGCTAAGGGGAAGCGCTACATCTACAGGATAAGGAACTCAAAAGATCCGGACATTTTCCTTAAGCGCTACCGCTGGCAGGTAGCACCGGAGCTGGATCTTGACGCCATGCAGGCAGCCTGCCCGCACATAGTGGGCGAGCACGATTTTGCCTGCTTTCAGAGCGCAGGCGGCACCCCGAGGGAAACTACGGTAAGGACCGTATACAGCCTGGATATCCAAAGATCTTCTGCGGACCCCGCGGAGCTGGAGCTTAGGATAGAGGGCGACGGTTTTTTATACAACATGGTAAGGATAATAACCGGGACCATAACAGAGGTGGGGCTTGGAAAGCGCCGCCCGGAGGACATCCCGGAGATCATCAGGTCCAAAGACCGCTCAAAGGCAGGCATAATTGCGCCGGCCGGCGGACTTTGGCTAGACGAAGTGTTTTACTAGGAGCAGGATATGGAACTTCAAAGACCAAGCTGGGATGAATACTTCATGGAAATGGCAGAGCTTGCAAGAAAGCGCACCACATGCTTAAGAAGGGGCGTGGGGGCTGTCATCGTTAAGGATAACCGAGTTATGGCAACGGGTTACAACGGCGTGCCAAAGGGCATAACACACTGCTCCGAGGCCGGATGCCTGCGCCAGCAGATGAATGTTCCCTCCGGCAAGATGCACGAGCTTTGCAGAGGCCTGCACGCAGAGCAGAACGCCATAATACAGGCGGCATGCCTTGGCCAGTCCATAGAGGGTGCCACTCTCTACTGCACCACCCAGCCCTGCATCATCTGCACAAAGATGATAATAAACGCAGGAATAAAAAGAGTTGTTGTAAAAGAGTCCTACCCGGACGAACTGGCCTCCAAAATGGCTGAAGAGGCAGGACTTAAAATAGAAGTACTGTGAAGAGAATACTGATCGATATCGTCGTCATAGTGCTGTGTGGTGCGCTGTTTTCGGCAGCAATGCTGGTCCCGATGGATGAGACAGAGACTGCCGATCCTCAGATGCTGGAACGCGCAGACGCCCAGTTCCTCCGCGTGGGGGTGTACCTGGATGGCGCGCATATCTACAACTGGAGCCTGGACCACCCCGTGGTGGCTGTCAACGGACAAGTCTACATCCCTGTGGACATGTCCGCTTTGAATGTGCAGAAAACAACAGACCGCATAGGAACTCTGCAGGAAGGATCCCTTGTTGTGGACGAGGCTGCAGCGCAGGCTCTTTCCGCACCCCAGGATCAGGCGGACGTATCCTTTGCCAGCACGGGCCACCTGCTTTGGCGCAATGGCAACATATATCACGAATTCAACGGCTTTGGCGTTACCACCGGGTACAAGAGCTATTCAGGTATCATGCTGAGCTCCAACAAAGATATTGCAGTTGCGGATAACGGCACGGTCTACGCATCTGCGGACTTCATGAAAAACGAGCTTGGCATAGATGTGCTTTATGTTCCCGGAAGGGGCGTCTATTTAAGCACAGATCCATCGGTAAGCGCGCAGGCCTGGGCGGATTCGGATACCAACGCGGACTTTGTTCAGGGCATGGCGGATTACATCTACCAGATAAGCAACTACCTGTATCCGGAGCTCACGCAGTGGTATGCCTACCTTATAATGCACGTCGCAGCGCAGAACCCGCTGTTAACACCAAATATGATCTTTGCTGTGTGCTACGTGGAGAGCCATTTCGATGCCGGCGCAGGAAGGAACGCGCTCGGCCTTATGCAGATACTTTATAAATATGCCGCGCTGGGCGGCATAACAAGGGAGATGCTGCTGGATCCTCATATCAATATGGAGCTTGGCAGCTCCCAGCTCAACTACCTTGTAGAAAGCTTCGGCGGAGATCTTACCTCCGCATTTGCTGCGTACAATATGGGAGCCGGAGCCGTGCGCTCCAACCCGAATTTCAGCCACAGCTACGCAGATCTGATCTTCAAGTGGATGGACAACCTTGAAAGCTACCTTTCAAGCCAAGGTTATGCTACAGAATTTACAGAACAGCTAACGCTCAGATAGCAGGGCAGTTTTAAAAATGGTATACAAAGTAAAGCTCCCGTCCTTTGAGGGGCCCTTCGATCTTCTGGTCTATCTTATAGAGCAGAACAAGATGAGCGTCTACGACATAAAGGTCTCGGAGATCACAAGTCAATATATAGAATACATCCGCGAGGCAAAAGAGCAGAACGTGGACCTTGCCCAGGAATTCATGGTAATGGCCGCGGAACTGATAGAGATCAAATCGCGCATGCTGCTGCCGCAGAGCCCCAAAACTTCGGAAGAAGAGGAGCCGGAAGACCCCAGGGCCCGCCTTGTTGCAAGGATCATCGAGTACAAGCAGTTCAAGGAGATGGCTGCGTTCCTGGCAGAGCAGGAGGAGATCAACAGCCACGTGCACGCAAAGCCCGCAGAGGACCTTTCCGCCTTCGAAGGAGAAGAAGAGGAGCTGCTGAGAGGGGATCTTTCGCACTTTGCAAACGCTTTTATTGCCTTTCTTCACAGAAAACAGAGGCTCGAGGAGATGCACCGCACCTACGAAAGAGTGGAGCGCGCCCGCATGTCCATGGAAAACCGCATAATGCAGATGACGGAGTACTTCAGGACCCGCAAGATAATGAAGTTCTCGGAAATGATAAAGGACGACGATTCACCCTTCAACAAGGTAATTACTTTTATGTCCTTGCTGGAGCTGGTAAAGCAGCACGCGGTAAGCGCGGAGCAGAAAAAGCGCTACGGGGATATAACCATCAGGCGTGTTGAGGCAGGAGAAGCAAATGACTAAAGAAAGCATAAAATCAGTAATGGAATCCCTGATGTTCGTAATGGGAGAGCCCGTAGAGGCCAAGACCGTTGCGGACCTTCTGGAGATACCCACCGCAGACGCCGTAAAGCTTTTCAGAGAGCTGGCCTCCGAGTACGAAGACCGTGGCAGCGGCCTTAGGGTAAGGGAGATGGACAAGGCTTTCCAGCTTTGCACCTGCGCAGAAAACGACGACTACATAACAAGGCTCATAACCCCGGTAAGGGAAAAGAAGCTCTCCCAGTCTTCTCTGGAGGTGCTTGCCATAATCGCCTACAAGCAGCCCGTAACTAAGGGCCAGATAGACGCCATCCGAGGCATCAGATCGGACCGCGTCCTGGAGAACCTCATAAAAAGGGGGCTTGTGGAGGAGCTTGGCAGGAGCAGCGCCGTCGGAAGGCCCTACCTTTACGGTACCACGCGCTATTTCCTGGAGCTGTTCGGCTTTGAATCGCTGGCGGACCTACCGGAGATAGACGATGCTGACAGCCTGGTGCTGGAGGACGAGGACTTCGAGGAGGCCTCCCCGGACCAGCTCACCATGCCGGTGTAATTACAATTTAATAATGCAATTGCAATAAAGGAGTATAGTCATGAATAACCTCACCAAGTTGAAGCTTCTTGCGCGTATAATGCTTGTGGCATCCATAGCAGCCATGGTATTCGGCCTCTACCTTATCGTAAAGAGCACCGTGGAGATCGTGGAGCTGGTCCATGCCGGCGAGGCCCAGCGGGCCCTTATAGCGCCGCTTGTTACAGAGCTTGCGGAAGGCCTGGTGCTGGCGGTACATTACTTCTTTGTTACAAAATTCTTTATGCACTCCCTTAAGCATGGCGTTCCGTTTACGCACGAGGGAGCCAAGGAGATCAAGATACTGGGGCTTGAGACTATATTCCTTCCGATACTTGCCTGGGCGGTAAGCGCCATCGCGTATTCCGGCATCAAGTCCCCCTGGACTGTGCTGGAGATATCCATCTACGAGATGGTCCTGGGGTTCGCGTTCATAATCGTTTCCTACGTTGTGGAGTACGGCACGGAAAAGATAGAGCGAGGCCACAGAGGCCACCAGGCTATACGCTACATAAAGGAGCACTATCCTGCAGTTATTGACGAAACAAAAGCAGCCCTCCTGGCAGACGGCACCGTTACCGAGGAAGAGCTGCGCGATGCAGAAAAGTGGTACGAATAGCACTCGGGGACGGTTCCTAGGTGCCAGCACTCGGGGACGGTTCTTTGGTGCCAACTTCACAAAACAACAGCAGAGGCGGCTTCGGCTGCCTCTAACAAAGGTAACAAAGGGGACGGTTCTCTATGCTGAAAAACGCATAGGGGACGGTCCTCTTTTTATTACTCTGAGGAGCTGCGCTGACTGCTATCTGGTGAATAGCAGCCGGGTTCTGGGCTTATGCGTTTTCTGCAATCCGCAGAACATTTCAAAAGCACAGTTTTCTGCCTTCGGCTCGAGGTCCTGCGCCTCATAATAGCAACAAAATGGCTTAGACAGGCTTGGGATCCGCGGGATGCGCCCACTGGCAGTGAGCGCGTGTATCGGGAATGGTGGCAGCGAGGAACTCAAGCCGAGCGGTCGGTGCAGCTCCGAAGCGATGATAAAAAGAGTGGCTGCCTTACTGCGGCAACCACTCGATAGTTTTGTGAACTTGGCACCTGAGGACATTCCTGGGTGCTAAAAGTTTAGTAGTTTTCGGCGCGGAGCTCGAAGTATGCTCTGGCGTGAGCGCAGACCGGGCAGACTTCGGGGGCCTTGGTGCCTACGATAATGTGGCCGCAGTTCCTGCACTCCCAGACCTTGACCTCTGATCTTTCGAACACCTGAGCGGTCTCAACGTTGCGGAGCAGGGCTCTGTAGCGCTCTTCGTGGTTCTTTTCTATAGCGGCAACGCCTCTGAACTTCTCGGCCAGCTCGTGGAAGCCCTCTGCGTCAGCGGTCTTTGCGAACTCGTCGTACATGTCTGTCCACTCGTAGTTCTCGCCGTCGGCAGCAGCAGCCAGGTTCTCGGCTGTGGTGCCAATTCCGCTCAGTTCCTTGAACCAGAGCTCAGCGTGTTCCTTTTCGTTAGCGGCAGTCTTGGTGAAGATGTCCGAGATCTGCTCGTAGCCTTCCTTCTTTGCCTTGGAAGCAAAGTAGGTGTACTTGTTCCTTGCCTGGGACTCGCCTGCAAAAGCGGTCCAAAGGTTCTTTTCTGTCTGTGTTCCTGCGTATTTGTTAGCCATTTCCTACCTCCTGTGAATGGTGATGGTTTGTTCTCTTATACATTCAATGCTATCATCTTGTTGAGGATAAGTCAAACGCGTTGTGATATAATGGCATTACAGTTGTTTATCAGCTCAAAAGCTGAGCTTATGCAAAAAGCAGCGCAAAGAGGAACAGACAATGGAGCTTTTTGAATACCAGGACGAAAACTGCAGGGGACGCATAGAGCGCTTCGATTATATCGGCACGGAAGGCGCAAAAAAGTACGCGCTGGTCTACCTGCCCAACGGCTACGACACGGAGCCCCAGCGCCGCTACGACATACTCTATCTAATGCACGGAGGCGGCGGAAGCCCGGACGCCTGGCTGGACAGCTGCCCCTTTAAGAACATGCTGGACCGCAGCATAGCATCCGGCAGAGTCAAGCCTCTTATAGTGGTCTTCCCGACTTTCTACAAGACCATTTCCACTAGGAAAGACGGCCAGGTAGACCACGATTTCGAGCACGCAAGCGTGCTGAGCTTCCAGGAGGAGCTCACATCGCAGCTGATACCGGCTCTGGAGGGCAGGTACAGGACCTTTGCCGAAGGCACGGACCCCGCATCGCTTAAAAAAGCCAGGACTCACAGAGGTTTTGGAGGCTTCTCCATGGGCGCGGTCAACACCTGGTACGCCTGCTACCTGCACATAGACTACTTTTCGGTGTTCCTGCCGCTCTCCGGGGACCTGTGGCTCTACGGAGAGAAGGGCGGAGGCAAAAAGCCCAGGGAGACCGCCCTGGCGTTAAAGGATGCCGCCTTGAAAAACGGCATCGGGCCCAAGGACTTTGCCATATACGCCGCCACCGGCACGGAGGATATAGCCTGCCCGAATCTCACGCCGCAGATAGAAGCCATGAAGCAGCTGGGCGACTTCTACCAGTTCAGCGAAGACTTTGCCAAGGGCAACCTGCACTACCTGCTGGCCGAAGGCTACTACCACGAATACCCCGCAGTCTATCAGTACGTATATAACTACCTGCCTTACCTGTTCGGAGGCCTAAATGAAGAGTGATTACATCAAGACCTTAAATAAAAACTACCAGAACGCCCTCATGGCATTCACCAGGGACATCCCGGATAAGAGCCTCATCAACTATGCCGCCATAGATTCCTATGTGCGTAACTGCGCCATAAGCATCTGGGCCAAGGGCGACGCCAATGTAGAAGAGTGCAGGTCCGTGCTCAGCGAGATCTACACGCTCCCGGCCACCCGGGTCATCTACGATTCCGGCGAAGTCGCTAAGACTATAGACTTCTACAAGACCCACAACGCAAGCCAGAGCGTGCCGGAGTTCTTCGTAAAGCTCGTTAGTTACGACATTCTCCACAAGACCAGCTTCAGCCGGGCCCTGGCGGAGATCTTCGAGGTGATCTTCATACACTTTGCCGTCATAGACGAGCGCATGGAGTACGAGGAAGCCACGCAGATAACCGCGCTCTACGAAAAGCTC
>CADALS010000031.1 GCA_902788795.1 uncultured Eubacteriales bacterium
GGCAGCACCACATCTACTCCAGCCCGTTCTACTACATAGACTACTGCCTGGCCCAGACAGTTTCCCTGGAATTCTGGGCAAAGATACAAAAGGACAAGAAGGAAGCCTGGGACTACTACATGGCATACACCAGGCAGGGCGGAAGCCGCACATTTACAGATCTGCTTAAGAACGCAGGCCTGGGCAGCCCGTTCGAAGAAGAGACGCTCAAGGGCGTCTGCAAGCAGGCAGACAAGTTCCTGCAGGCCTTCGACCTTAGCGGAATAGAATAAATTCAAAAGCCGGTCCGAATGCGGGCCGGCCATTTTGTTCAGTTGATCTTGCGGTAGTAGAGGCCGGCGGTCTTCCTGAAGGGGAAGGCCGCTTTTTCTTTGTAAAGCTCGCAGATGCGGCGGCACTCGTCCGGGCTTTCCTGGGTGAAGTAAAGCAGCCCGTAGCCAAGCTCCGGCAGCCTGCGGTCTCCCACGTAGAGAGGCACGCAGTTGAGCATCTCTGAGTACTGCTTTTCCCTGCAGATGATGGTGAAATGCTCCCCTATCCTGTCAGAAAGAAGGTTTATACCAGTGCATCCCGCGCAGCCGTTTTTAGCTGCAGGATCGCCCGGGACGGCTGCTTTTTCGCGGCTGGCTTTGAGCGGGCAGGAGCGAAACTTCATGAGCGGCAGGTAGCCGTAAACTGCGGCGCCAAAAGGCAGCTGTTCAGCCGGACCTACGGCCTGCCCTGCCCTCAGAGCCTTTGCGAATCCTGCGGCTTCAGAAAAAGGGGTCTCGAAGGAGATGCAGGCATCGGCAAGCCCAAGGTCCAGATAACGCCTCAGGGCCTGGGAATTCATGATATTCAGCATCATGCCGCCGTGCATGGTAAAGCCGAGCTCTTTTGCAAGCCCGATGGCCCCGATGTTGTCCACGACCACATCGTAAATGCCAAGCTCCTTGAGCTTAACAAGCTGCTTTCTGACAGTTTCCATGTGCGGATGCCAGATAACTGGCAGGATCTCAGCCCAGATGTGCTTTGCGCCGAAGCTCTTGATGTATTCTGTTATGTTTTCGATTTTTTCCGGAAGGCTGCGGCCGCGCCTCTGATCCGCGCTTGCAGTAAGCTCCGAAAGCGGCAGTATGACGGTCTTCGGGCAGCCGGAAAACAGCTGTTCTAAGCACTCGAAACGCGCTATGGGCATGGGAGTCCACTGTGCTGCTTTTGATGCGTCAGAGCGGCCGTAAGAGGCCTTCTGCGCGGTCTTTTTTCCGCCTTGCGCAGCAGCAGGCTGACTGCCGTCAGGGTCCTGGCCCGCCTGGATGCCCTTAGATTCTTCGTAGACTCTTATTCTTTCTTTTCTGAGCTCCTCCAGGGCGTTTCTTCTAAGCTCGTTCAGGGCAGAGGAAGGCAGCATCAGGCCGTCCTCCGCGCAGAGGGTCAGATCCCTTAAAATATAAGGCGTTCCGCCGGTCTTGGACAGGCTGCGTCTTGCGTATTCTTCCGTTATTGGCAAGGTCTTTGCCGTCTGAGGCTGCGGCCCAAGCACAGTAACGCTTATTATATCCTGGCCATCCTCCGCGCCGTATCGTCCTGCAGCCGGGCAGCTTACAGAAAGCTGCGAAGGCTCGCCCTCCTGCACATAAAGAAGCATGTCCGCGGGTATGTCCTGAGGCTCCTTTTCGTAGAGCCTGGCAAGGCCCTCGAGCACGTCATCCGCCGCAACAACGTCTTCTTTGGTGCGGTAGCCGAACATTGAAAGATCGCGCTTTCCGGTAAGGTAGCCGTCGGTAAAGCCGCTCCTGGAGAACACAGCCTGCAGAGTCTTCATATCCGGGCGCTGCCCTTCCATGGCCTGGCGGCAGGCAGTAACGGACGCAGCAACATACTCAGGGCGCTTCATGCGGCCTTCTATCTTAAGGCTCTTGACCCCCGCGTCCGCAAGCTCGGCAATGTGGTCCATGTAGGAAAGGTCCTTGAGCGACAGCGCGTGGTCCCTTCCGCAAAGCTCGCAGTCCAGGCGGCAGGGTTGGGCACACAGACCGCGGTTTCCGCTGCGGCCGCCTATCATGGAAGACAGGTAGCAAAGCCCGGAAACGCTCATGCAGTGCGCTCCGTGGACAAAGACCTCCAGGTCCGCGCCTGTCTTGTCGTAGATCTCCCTTATCTCGGAAAGGCTAAGCTCTCTGGCCAGAACTATCTGCTTAAAGCCCATGCTCTGCGCAAGCTTTACGCCTTCCGCGTTGTGCACTGCCATCTGGGTGGAAGCGTGCAGAGCGGCATTGGGCCAGCGGTTTTTGGCATACTCCGCTACGGCCAGATCCTGCACTATAAGGGCATCCGCTCCAGCTGCGCAGGCCGTGTCCACGGTCTGCCTCATGTCTTCCAGCTCCGGGTCCATTACCAGAGTATTGACGGTTATATTCACCGCCACGCCCCTTTCGTGGCAGTACTCTATGCGCTCGCGAAGGTCCTCCCCGCCGAAGTTCTCGGCGTTGCGCCTTGCGTTAAAGCCCTGAAGGCCGAAATACACAGCATCCGCGCCGCACCTTACGGCTGCGTAGAGCTGCTGCAGGCCTCCCACAGGGGCAAGTATCTCAGGTGTGTTTTTTGCTTCTCTCATAGCTTAAAATGTTGCATCTGCAACGGAAAATCCATAATAGTATATGTTAAAATTATTGGTAATAACGCTCAAACGGAGGTCAGCCTTTGTTTATCCTTAAGAAGTATATATCATTATTACTTGTTTTGTCACTTATTCTTGCAAGTTTTTCCGCATGCGGCGCCGGCAATAATGCAAACAACGGCGTAGTTCCGTCAAACAACGCAGTTCCGGCCGAGCCCACGGAGGTCCGCATAGGTTCTCTTACCGGCCCCACCACCATAGGCCTGGTAAAGCTACTTTCAGACGCGGAGGAAGGCAAGACCCAGAACAAATACATCTCAAAAATAGCCGGCAGCGCAGACGAGCTCACGCCCTTGCTGATAAAGGGCGATCTTGACGTGTTCGTCGGACCGTCCAACCTGGCCGCGGTGCTCTACAACAAGACCGAAGGCAAAGTGCAGATGGCTGCAGTTTCCACGCTCGGCGTGCTTGGGCTGCTCACCACAGACAGCTCCGTAAAGTCCTGGGCGGATCTTAAAGGGCGCACCATCTACGCAACAGGCAAGGGTTCCACGCCGGAATACGTGCTGAGCCACCTGCTCTCAAAGAACGGGCTTCAGCCGGGCAAGGACGTTACTATCGAGTTCAAGTCCGAGCCAGCTGAGATAGTTGCCATGCTCAAGACCGGCGGTGATGCCGCCAAAAAGGCAGTCGTGATGCTTCCTCAGCCCTTTGCTACCGCGGCTCAGACCCAGGTAGAAGGCCTGGCTGTGGTTATGGACCTCGCTTCCGAATGGGACAAGCTTGCGGACGGCAGCAGAATGGTAACAGCCTGCATAATGGTTCGTAAGGAGTTCGCCGAGGCTCACCCCGAGGCCGTTGCCGCTCTTCTTAAAGAGTACAAGGCTTCTGCCGAATGGGTCAACCAGAACGTTGACAAAGCCGCGGAACTGACTGAAAAATACATAAACATCAAGGCCGGCGTTGCAAAGAAGGCAATACCCCTTTGCAGCGTGGTATGCATAACAGGCAGCGACATGAAGGCTGCCGCTGCGCCCTACCTTAAGGTACTATTCGACGCCAACCCTGCGTCTGTAGGCGGCAAGCTGCCCGCGGACGACTTCTACCTGCAGTGAAAAAAGAGACGCTCAAAAACGTTATAGCAATAGCGGCGGCGATAGCCGTGTGGCAGATAGCCAGCATGCTTGTGGGCCAGGAGATACTGCTTGCATCTCCGCTGGCAGTGCTTAAAACGCTAGCGCAGATCGTAGCAACAAAGAGCTTCTGGAGCACGGTGCTGTTCAGCACGCTGCGCATACTTGCAGGCTTTCTTGCGGCTTTTGCCGCCGGGGTGATACTGGGCGTGCTTGCAAGCCGCTTTGAGTGGGTAAAGATACTGCTGAGGCCTTTCATGGTCTGCATCAGGTCGGTCCCTGTGGCATCGTTCATAGTGCTGAGCCTCATCTGGATGAGCGCCTCGCAGCTTACCACCTTCGTGTGCTTTCTGGCCTGCCTGCCGGCAATCTACAACAATGTTACAGAAGGCATAGCAAACGTGGACCCGGCTCAGAAAGAAGCAGCGCTGAACCTTGGGGCAGGCTGGCTCAAGACGGTCAGAGCTGTGATACTGCCAAACATAGAGCCCTACCTTGCCGCTGCTGTGTCCACGGCATGCGGAATGGCTTTCAAAGCCGGAGTGGCAGCCGAAGTGGTTGCCATAGTGTCCGGCAGCATAGGCGAGCAGATCTACATGTCCAAGGTCTACTTTGAGACCGCGGGGCTGTTTGCCTGGACGATAGTGGTCGTAGCCCTGAGCTTTGTATTCGAGAAGCTCTTCAGGTGGCTGCTGGCCATCATGATCCGTAAAGTTGTATGAGGAACGCCCCCAAAACGATCCTCCGACTTTAATAGCAAAAAGAGACGGCACCAACCGCCTCTTTTTCTTGCCCTGCGCACCAAGGGGACGGTTCTTCCGGTGCATACATCAGAGGGACGGTTCTTCCGGTGCATGCGTAAGCGCGACGGCTACCTTTTGGTAGGCCAAGGCGGTGGTTTTGCAACAATTATTACTGGGCAAAAAGATGATTGGCATGTTTGTTGCAATAATCGGCGATTTATAGCTGATATGCAACAAACTGCAGAGGGCTAAGGCTTCCATACAATCCATCCACGGCTTAACCACCATGTTACGCATCGCATTTTACTAAAAAGCGCCATATTTCAGCCAAAAACCACCGCACCATAGCATTATGTGCGCCGATCATAAATCGCGTTTATCTCAAATTGTTGCAAAGAACCCCCACAGAATCCGGATCTGGCAACAATCAAGCCTCATACCTTTTAGTGTAATTCAATCGATCCTTTTGAGACCGCTCTGCAGGATTGATTCCCCACACCAGGCTACTATTCACTAAATAATGGTCAAGCAGATCCGCTGAACAATAAAAGAGGACCGTCCCCTATGCGTTTTTTAGCATAGAGAACCGTCCCCTATGTACTTTTCAGCATAGAGAACCGTCCCCTGTGTTGTTAATTGTGTTTTCTGAGGATGTCCTGCGGCAGGATGCCGTCGGGTGCGCTGATGGTGAGCGTCCGCATTGGCGTTGCGGAGCGTTCCAGGGCAGCGCCCTCTTCGTCCGTTATGCTCTCCACGCGGAAGCGGGCAACAGTCTTGCCCGGGCTCAGCACCTCCAGCTCATCGCCCACGGCAAAGGGGTTGCGGGTCTGCACGCGCAGCTTTCCGCCCTTGCTTTCCTCCAGAGCCGACGCCACAAACAGCCAGTCCCTTACGTAGCCGCTGGTGTCCGGCGCTATCTGCTCCGGGTCACCAAGGTAGAAGCCTGTGCAGAAAGGCCTGTGGCTGGTGGTCTCCAGCTCCGCCCTGGCCTGATCCGCGTCTATCTTGCCGTCTATAAGCATCCTGTAGGCGTTCACGGCAGTTGCAACGTAGAACGGAGTCCTCATGCGGCCCTCCATCTTGAAACTGCACACCCCGGCGTCCGCAAGCTGCTGCAGTATGTCCACGCAGCAAAGCTCCTTGGAGGACAGTATAGCCATGCCTTTTTCGTCCTCTTCCACCTTAAAGAATTCCCCGGGGCGCTTCTCCTCCATAAGGTAGTAGTTCCAGCGGCAGGTCTGGGCACACTGCCCACGGTTGCCGCTGCGCCCTGCCAGGAACGCGCTCAGCATGCAGCGTCCGGAGTATGCCATGCACATTGCGCCGTGGATAAAGCACTCCAGCTGCAGGTCCTTAGGCGTCTTAGCCCTCAGCTCCGCGATCTTCTCTATCGAAAGCTCCCTGGCAAGCACTATCCTGGACACGCCCATGTCGTAGTAGACTCCGGCTGCGCGGTAGTTCATGCAGTTTGCCTGGGTGGAGAGGTGTATCTCCAGATCCGGTACGCAGGCCTTGATCTCCGCCACTGCTCCTATATCGGAAACGATAACGGCGTCCACACCTGTGTCCTTTAAAAACCTTGCGTACTCGCCAAGCCTTGGTATCTCGTCGTTATTGGCAAAGCAGTTTACGGTAACATGCA
Source organism: uncultured Eubacteriales bacterium (assembly GCA_902788795.1). Taxonomy (GTDB): domain Bacteria; phylum Bacillota; class Clostridia; order Peptostreptococcales; family Anaerovoracaceae; genus RUG13409. The sequence continues at coordinate 6,118 of CADALS010000031.1, forward strand.
TGCGCTTTCCGGCCTTGTGTATCATCTCGGAAGCCTCGGCCAGGCGCTTTTCGTCAAAACCTGCCGAAGCCGCCCTGAGCTGCATAAAAGGCCCGCCAAGGTAGATGGCATCCGCGCCAAACCGAAGCGCTGTCTCCAGGGTCTCCATATCTCCTGCCGGGGCCAGAAGCTCCGGTCTTCCGCCGCCGGGCATCAGCACCGGCGAATTATTATTGCTTTGCATATCCTATTCCTCTTTATCGGTCCTTCCGCTCCTTATAACGCGGAAACTGTTCTTGTAGTAATCTATAAGGCCGTCTTTTTTCATGGAAGCAAGCTCCCTGGAAAGCGCGCTGCGGTCGCAGCCCAGAAAAACAGCCATGTCTTCCCTTCCAAGCGGCAGCGCAAAGGCGCTCCCTTTGCTGTTGCGGTCGTACTGAGCAAGAAGGGTCATTATCTTTTTCCTAAGGGTCCTCTGCGAGAGCACCTGTATGCGGTCGTTCATCTCCAGAGCTCGCCTTGCAAAGCAGGCCATGACCCTCATGGTAAGGTCGTGCATAAAGCTGCAGTCGCAGCCCTCCGCCGAAGCCTCGGGATCCCCGCAGCCTTTTCTTACGGTATCGAGGCTCATCCAGAGCACCCTGCTGTCTTCCGCTGCGGTTATGGTCACCGGAGCCTCAGCCAGCTGCAAAAAGCACATGGACTCCCCGAAACTTCCGCCGGGGCCGTTGCTTGCCATAAGCAGCCTGGTGCCGTCAGGTTCGTCCCTGTAGACTTGCACAAGGCCGCTGAGCACTATGCCAAAATGCGTAAGCGGCTCTCCGGGTATATGCAGTATCTCTCCTGCTTCGCAGGTCTTTTCGAATGCGCCAAGCGCCTGCAGAACGCGGTCCGTTTCCGTCCTGCCCAGCCCCGCAAACAGCGCCGACCCTGCCAGAAGCTTTCTGTCTTTTTCTGTCATGATAACCTCCTAGCGATGCCTGCTGTAGTATTCCAGGTAGAGATAGTTGTAGAGCTTTGTCTGCTGGGCTAAGCTCAGATCCTTTGCGTAAAGGATCTTCCCCGCATCTCCGTAAAATCCCATGCGTTCCGGAGTAATGAACAGGAATTCCTTTCTTATCTGCTGCGAAAGCTGCATAAAGACCGAACCGGTATATCCGCAGCGGGCAAACAGCTCCTGCATTACATAATTCATGGATATGGTGGGCCCTGCACCGCTGAACTTATTGCCAAACAGGCTCTTGGCGGCATCGTTAGCCCAAATGTAATAGTCCACGTAGTATCTGTCATAGAACGCAGCATCCTTAGCGTAAGGATCCGGCAGGCCAAGCAGGTAGTAGTTCTCAGCGCCAAGGTCCGGCATGTTGTCGGAGCATATAAGCACCACCACCGGGCGGGTCTGGAGATCCATCCTGTCCAGGAAATTCCCAAGATAGAACAGCGTGTTCCTTACGCCGCCGAAATAGTCCCCCAGCACGGCCTTGTTGTCCGCGCTGATGCCCTCGCCCGCGATCTCCGCCGCGTAGGGCTTGCCGCTTCCGTAGGGAGGCATGTTCTGAGTAGTCTGTATAAATGCAAGCTGGGGCTGGCCGCTTTCTGCCCTCTTTACGTATTCGTCGTAGGCCTGGCCGAACAGGTACCAGTCGGACTCGTACTTGCCCTTTATCTGCTCTATGGTGCTGAACCTGTCCCCTATGTAGCCAAAGGACTCAAACCCCAGCGCCCTGTTCCTTCTGGCAACGCCCCAGATATCAGGGTAATCAGGGTGCATGCCCCAGCAGTCGTAGCCCTGGCGGTCCAGATAGCGCACGTAGGATTCGCTTCTTTTAGTGATGCCTACCGGCATTGTGTAGCCGGTAAGTATGCTGGATGCGGAGCCGCCCCAGTCCTGGCCAAAATAGTAGGACAAGGCTTTTCCGCTGACGGAGCCCGCCTTTATATCCGGAAGCTCCGCGTAGATATCGTTCATATCGACCACGCTGCTGCCAAGGGCGGAAAAGTCCGCGAAAGATTCCAGCTGGATCACGAAAATATCAGCCTTGCTGCCTTCAGGTATAGCAGCATCGCTGTAGTCTGCTATCAGTTCTGCCGCGCGGGCTCTGGAGTACTCTCCGGGCGCTTCGTCGGGCTCTGCCCGAAACAAAGACTTGGCCAGAGGGTAATAGAAGCCCTCGGAAACGTAGACCTGCATGTCGGAGCGAGTGTCTATGGAAGCGGTGTTGTCCAGATCGTACCTGGAAGTATCGTACTTGTCCATGCCGTGCAGGTTTGCGCAGTAGAGCGCCAAAAAGCCTGCAATTGCAACGGCCAGCAGCATCCTGCCGCCGAACCACGCGCTGCCCCGGCCGCGGAACATAAGGATCAGGAGCACGGTAACGGCTATAAAGAAAACAGCCGCCAGCACCGGTCCTATGCCAAGGTCCGTATCCTTAAGCGCCGGGAAAGCATCAAAACCCTCCCCGCCTTCGAAAAAGTCCGTAAGGTATATTACATCCCTGCAGCTTTTGATCTTGATGCTCTGGGCGATGGCTGCCGCAAGGCTTATGCCGCCGCCGAAGAAGTATCCAAGGCTGGGCCTTCCGAAGATCATGTAGAAAAACAGGCAAAGCGCCACCGGAACTATAAGGTTTACTACCAGAAGCCAGGGGTGCGCAAAATAGCTTTTGAACATGTCAAGCCCAAGGTCCCCGCAGGCTATAGCCATGCCTAAAAGCCCCGTCAGAGCGCCCAAAAGCACCATCAGAAGGCAAGCCGGTATAAACAAACTTTTCTTTTTACTCTTTTTTTCTGCCATAAAAAAGACCTCCGGGTCATCGGAGGTCTATGATACCATTATTTTGTTGCAAGCGCAACCATTTACCTGAAAGTGCCGCGGTCCAGGCCGTTGCTGTTGTGACGGCGGGCGTGTGAGCGCTTAATGTCGTCTGCGTCGCAGCTCACGTTGTGAGAAGCGCCGAGGTCGAAACCGCTTCCGCGCCTGTAGATTGCAGCTTCTTCTTTGAGCTGCTTAGCCAGCCAGTCGTTCTTGCGGTCCTCCAGCAGCACGGCGTTCTCTCCAATGCGGGAGGCCTTAGTCTGTCCGTAGGCAGAGCCAACCGTGGAGCTTGCCGCGTAGCGGCTCTGGTTAGCCTCTTTCCTGGCAGCTTCCCTTCTGGCCTTGGGCGAGGACATACCATACTGGTTGGTGGTCCCGTAGGTAGAGCCCGGTGTGTTCCTGAAGGTCTGGCCTCCTTTGCTTGCCTGGCTGGCGCTGTCCATACGGACCTGCTGCGCATCGTACGCTGCAGGTGTATGGATGGTCTGCGGACGGCTGCCCGTATACTGCGCATTCCTGCGCTGCTGCCCGGAAGCGCCCTTTGCAGCCTTAGCTATGAACGAGCCGATGGCTATGATCCATATCAGTATGAACAGGAATTCCATGACTATGAATCCCCTTATTTACTACTTGGCGCTCTCTTTAAGAGCTGCGATGGTACCTGCAAGGTTTGCTATATCAGACGGGACTATCAGCTTGGTAGCCTGGCCGTTAGCCATAGCCTCTGCAGTCTCGAAGGACTTGAGCTTGATGTAGCCTTCCTTAGGATCAGCCTCGTTGATGAGCCTGATGGATTCTGCCTTAGCCCTCTGGACTGCGAGCAGAGCCTCAGCTTCACCTTCTGCCTCGCGGATGCGCTGCTCTTTGACAGCCTCTGCCCTGAGTATTGCTGCCTGCTTTTCACCTTCTGCCAGGGTGATAGCGGACTGCTTCTTACCTTCTGCGGAGAGGATGGCCTCACGCTTTTCACGTTCTGCCTTCATCTGCTTCTCCATTGCGTCCTGGATGCTCTTGGGCGGCTCTATGTTCTTTACCTCTACACGGCTCACCTTGATGCCCCACTTGTCTGTGGCGTCGTCCAGGATGGCTGTGATCCTGCCGTTGATATCATCACGGCTGGTGAGTGTTTCATCAAGGGTCATGGAACCGATGATGTTACGAAGAGTGGTAGCGGACAGGTTCTCGATAGCTGCGATAGGTCTTTCTACGCCGTACGCGAATGCTCTTGCATCGAAGATGTAGAAGAATACTACGGAGTCTACTCTCATGGTTACGTTATCTTTGGTGATAACGGGCTGGGGCTCGAAGTCGGCCACCTGCTCCTTTAAGGAGACCTTCTTTGTGACTCTGTAAAGGATTGGCACCTTGAAGTGGAGACCAGCGCTCCATGTTTCCTTATACTTACCGAGGGATTCTATTACCCATGCGCTTGCCTGCGGTACTACGCAGATGCAGCTTGCGATCAGTATGATGAAGATCACGATCGCAACGATCACAATGATTGTTCCTACGATTTCCGGCATTGTTTTTCTCCTTTTCTCTAAACCAATACAGGTTTTGTTTACGGTATGATTATAGCACAGAGTATGTTGCCTGTGTATAGGTATTACAGCATTTTACAAGCCTCTAATCCGCAGTTTGGGCGAATTGCGAGCCTGCAGGGCCGTGGCGCGCTTGCAGGGCTAAGTGATGATCTCTGCCTTGCTGCCTCCGCTGCGGTCCTTGGTGACTACTATCTGCTTGTCTATGCGCTCCTTGAGCTCTGCAACGTGGGATATTATGCCTACGAGCCTGCTTCCTTCGGTAAGGTCTGCCAGGGCCTTCATGGCAAGGCGCAGGGTCTCCTCGTCCAGGGATCCGAAGCCTTCGTCCACGAACATGCAGTCCAGGCGTATGCCGCCGGCGGAGCTTTGTATCTCCTCCGAAAGCCCCAGGGCAAGGCACAAGGATGCCATAAAGGATTCCCCGCCGGAAAGCGATGCCGCGGGGCGCACGCTGTCGTTGTTGTGGTCCTTAACGTCCAGCTCCAGTCCGCTCTGGCTGCGAAGGTCCCCAGCTTTAGAGCGGCGGCGCAGCTCGTACTGGCCGTCGGACATCATAAGCAGGCGCACGTTGGCCCTTGCGAGTATGCGGTCGAAGTAGGTCATCTGGACGTAGGTCTCCAGCATGATCTTTTCCCTGCCGCTGATGTTGCCTAACGCAGTATCGCTGAGGGCTCTTACCCAGCTGTAGCGCTGGCGCAGGCTTTCCGCTTCTGCTGCCTTATCCGTTATGTTTTTGAGTATTCCGTCGTTTGTCCTTATGCGGTGCGTAAGCTCCGCAAGCTCTTTGTCGAAGCCTTCTTTTTCTGCAAGGAGATCCGCGCGCTTCTGCTCCAGGGCCTCCGCGTCCTGGTCCGGAAGCTCTGCAAAACTCTTTTTATAAGTTTCTATGGAGGCATCCAGGGCGGTAAGATCCTTGTCCGTTGCGGCGTGCGCAGTCTCCGCGTCCTTTGCAGTCTGCTCTATGCCCTTCTTTTCCTTTTCCAGGCGCTTGACCTCTGCCTTGGCCTGCTCTCCGGACTCGAACTTGAGCTTTTCCGCCGTGGCCTTCCTTGAAGCCTCAAGCTGCGCGGCCGACGCCTCAAGACCTGCGATCTGCGCCTTGACCTCCGAGACCGCCTTTTCGGCCTCTGCTTTGGCCTTTTCAAGCTGCGGCAGCTTTTCGGAAAGCTCGTCCTTTCTGGCCTTAGCCTTCTTTGAAGCTGCAAGCTGCTCCGTTATATCTTCTATGTTTTTCTTTGCGTTTTCTATGCGCTCTTCTGTCTGCGACTTGAGCTGGTCCGCCGGAGCATCTGTCCCGACCTTTTCCTTAAGGTCTTCTGCCAGCAGTTTTACGCGCTCCGCCTGCTTGCCCGCTTCCGAGCTTGCCTTAAAGGTCTTGTCCGACGCGTTTTTAAGCGATGCTTCTGCAGCATCCAGCTCTTCCTTGGACGGCGCTTCAGCTGGCACTGCTGCAAGCTGCGGGTGATGCACAGATCCGCACACAGGGCATGGCTGCCCTTCTTCAAGGCCCAGGGCCAGTATGCCTGCCTGGGCGCTAAGGTAACTGTGGCGCATGGCGTCGTAGCGGCTGCGCTCAGCCGACTCTGCGGCCTGCTTCTTTCTGTAGACTTCCTGCAGATCCGCAAGCTTTTTCTCTGCTTTTGCAAGCTCTTCTATGCTCTTAAGTATATCTCCAAGGCCTGCAAGCTCCGCGTCCGCCTTTTCCTTGGACGCTTTGAGCCTGAGCACGTCTTCGCCTGCATTTTCAAGGCCTGCAAGCTCTGCGTCCGCAGCCTTAAGAGCATCGGACGCCTTGGCCAACGCAGCGGTTTTGCTCTCCAGAGCCTTCCCGGAGCGCTGCAGATC
>CADALS010000032.1 GCA_902788795.1 uncultured Eubacteriales bacterium
AGATAGATCCGGATAGCGGCAGCATTTTCGTCAACGGCAAAGATCTGGGAAAGATGTCCAACAGGGATATTGCCATGCACAGAAGAGGCATAGGCATGGTGTTCCAGGACTTTAAGCTTCTGGACAACAAGACAGTCTACGAAAACGTAGCATTTGCCATGGAAGTAGTTCACAGCACCAAGCGCAGCATAAGGCGCAGGGTGCCGGACATGCTCTCCATAATGGGTATAGAGAGCAAGGCAAAGAGCTTCCCCGCAGAGCTTTCCGCCGGAGAGCAGCAGAGGGTAGCCATAGCCAGAGCTATAATCAACAGCCCCAAGATCCTGATAGCAGACGAGCCCACAGGAAACCTGGACCCGGATACTGCCTGGGAAATAATGCAGCTCATAGACCAGATAAACAGACGCGGAACTACTGTCGTAATGGTCACCCACGCAAGGGATATAGTCAACAAGATGGGCAAGCGTGTCATAGCCATAGAGCATGGCCGCATAGTCCGCGATAGTATAGGAGGAGAGTACGGCTACGATGATTAAGGGCATATTCTACTCCATAAAGCAGGCGTTCAAGCAGCTGTTCAGAAACAAAGGCATGAGCCTGGCATCCATCTTTTCCATTACGGCAATGATGATGATACTCTCAATATTCCTTTTCCTGAGCGTCAATATAAACTACCTTACGGAGAACGTAAAAGACTATTTCGGCACCGTAGAGCTCTTCCTTAAGGACGAGACCACCGAGGAGCAGGCCGCGGATATGATGAAGGACATACGCGTTATGAGCGGCGTTGCGGATGTCATCTACGTTCCCAAGGAGCAGGCTCTGGAGGAGTTCAAGATCCGCTGGGGCGAAAGGGCCTACCTGTTGGACAATCTGGAGTCCAACCCTCTGCCAAACTCCATAAGGATAACCCTGTCGGACATAGAGTCCGGAGAAATGATAGCAGGCTTTGGTTCATCCCTGGACGGGGTGGAGCTGGTCCGCTTCTACAGGGACGAAATAGAAAAAGTCATAAGGATATCTAACGTCATACAAAGGGGCGCTCTGGTAGTTATAGCCTTCCTTGTAGTCGTTTCGGTAGTTGTGGTGTCCAATACCATAAAGCTTACGGTAATGGCGCGCCAGGACGAGATAAGCATCATGAGGTACATAGGAGCAACCAACTGGTTCATAAGAGGTCCTATGTTCTTTGAGGGCATACTGATAGGCAGCATCTCGGCGGGCTTGTCGGTGGCGCTTTCTTCGTTGCTGTACATAAAGCTTTGCGATGCTCTGGGAGATAAGGCATTCATGCTCTTCTACACCCAGCTCGTAGAGCCGCGTTTCCTTATAATAAATATAATCTGGATATTCCTTGCCCTGGGCATCAGCATTGGTACCTGCGGCAGTATGATATCCATGAGGCGCTATCTCAAGGCCTAGCCAAAGGGGGTAAAATGAATAGCAGGGATAAGAGAAAGGTCATGCGCAGGGTGCTGCTGCTGTTTATGGCGCTGGTACTGGTACTGGCTCCAATAGCTGCGCCGCGCTCTTACGCAGACGAACTGGACGATGCCAAGGACCAGCTGGATCAGACCAACAAGGATATCGATCAGACTAAGAATCAGATAAAGGAAGGCAAGGCTCAGTCGCAGTCCTTGCTTGCCCAGATACAGCAGCTCGAATCCGAGATCAACACGACTTCGGGCGAGATAGAGATACTCAGCCAGCAGCTGGCAGACACACAGGGGAAGGTCGACCAGACTCAGGCAGAGCTCACCAAGCTGGAGGACGATATCAGCAGGCAGAACGAGTCCTTGTCCAAGAGGCTCCGCATGATGTACGAGAGCGGAGATATTGGCATGATCTCCGTGCTGCTCGGATCTTCCAGCATGACAGAGCTTATGAACAACTACGAGCTTATGCAGAGGATATACAAAGCCGATGCAGATCTTATAGTGGAGCTGGAGAAAAAGCACGAGGATGCCCTGGTCCGCAAGACAGAGCTTATGGACCTTAAGACGTCTTTGGAAACTCAGAAGAGGGATCTGGACGAAAAGAAGCTAGCCATGAGCCGCAACGCCAGGTCTGTTGCTTCGCTGCGCGCCCAGATAGACAAGAACACCGCAGTGCTGGAGCAGATGGTGGACGACCTCAAAAAAGAGGCCGATAACCTTAAGGCAGAGATACTTAAGCTCCAGAGCAGCGGCAAGTACGCCGGCGGAAAGATGTGCTGGCCTGCTGCGGGAAGCGCAAGGGTAACCTCTCCGTTCGGATACAGAGTCCACCCGATATTCGGATCGTATAAGTTCCACACCGGTATAGATATCGGTGCGGGCCACAACACCAACATCCTTGCCGCAAACTCCGGCAAGGTAATAACCACAGTCATAAACAGGGGCACCAGCGGATACGGCACCTATGTCATAATAGACCACGGCGGCGGTATAACAACGCTGTATGCTCACTGCGAATCTATACTTGTAACGAAAGGACAGCAGGTGTCCAGAGGTCAGGTCATAGCCAAGGTCGGTACCACAGGCGCGTCCACAGGATACCACCTGCATTTCGAAGTAAGGATAGACGGTCAGTACCAGAATCCTCTCGATTACGTGACCCCGGGCAATTTCTACTATGATTAAATGGGTCATCGCCCAAAAAAAGAATAACCAGGAACAGGGGCTTTTGGGAGTCCCTGTTTCCGTTCTTGATATTCTTGAACGCAGAGGCATTACGGAGGACAAGCTGGAGGACTTCCTGTCCCCAATGCCTAAAGTCACCTACGATCCCTTCCTGATGACAGACCTGCGGGAGACTGCGGAGGCGCTTATAGACGGCGCGGACGCAGGGAAGACTATCTGCGTGTACGGAGATTACGATGCGGATGGTATAACATCCACAGCGCTCTTGTCCACGGTGCTCAGAAGGCTTACGGACAAGGTGTTCTGCTATGTTCCAAGCCGCTTTTCGGATGGCTACGGCCTTAACATGACGGCTGTGGAGACCATAAAGCAAAAAGGCGCGGACATACTCATAACCGTGGACTGTGGTAGCACCAGCCCAAACGAGGTAGAGTATGCCAAGCAGCTTGGTATGCAGGTAATGGTAACGGACCACCACATCCTAAGGGACGGTATGGATCCGGACTGCCTGTTCGTAAACCCCAAGAGGGACGATAGCTATCCCTTTAAGGACCTTTGCGGCTGCGGCGTGGCCTTTAAGCTGGCACAGGGAGTGCAGCGCATACTTGCGGAAAGAGGGGACAAGCGCTTTGTAAGAAGCGATCTGAACGCGCTCCTGGACCTTGTAGCCATAGCCACTGTTGCAGACATAGTGCCTCTTGTGGACGAGAACCGCAACCTTGTAAAGTACGGACTGGACCGTATAAACCGCAGGGACAGGGCAGGGCTGGATGCTCTGCTGAATGTGCTGGATCTTTCCGAAAAAATAATAGATTCTTCCAGCATTTCGTATATAATAGCACCAAACCTTAACGCTCTTGGTCGCATGGACAGCGCAATGCCAGGCGTGGAGCTTCTGGAGAGCAGGTCCGGCAGCAGAAGGCTGGAGGACCTTGCAAGGCTCACCATAAAGACCAATATAGAGCGCAAGAGCGAGCAGGAAAAGACTGCGCGTGTGTGCAGGGAAAAGCTTGCCAGGGAGGACTGCGGGCAGTACGCACCGGTCATCCTTGCGGAAGGAGCTCACGAGGGCGTAGCCGGAATAGTGGCGGGCAACCTTAAGGAGCAGCTCTACAGGCCGGTATGCATAGTAACGCCTGTGGAAGGCGGGCTGCTAAAGGGCACCGGAAGGTCTGTTGCAGGCATCAACCTGCACGAATGCTTCGAAAAGTGCGGGGATATATTCACGCGCTTCGGCGGACACGCGGGGGCATGCGGTTTCAGCCTCAAAGAGGAGAACCTCGGACTGTTCCGCGAGCGCATGCAGGCCGTGGTAAAGGAAATGTCCGAGGCGGATCCGGACGTGTTCAACGAGAAGCTCTACATAGAAAAAGAGCTGGATCCGGACGAGAAAAACATAGGCTTCGTGGAGAGCCTGCGGCTGCTGGAGCCCTACGGAGAGGGCAACCCTGTGCCGGTGTTCTGCATGCTTGGAGCAACAGTAAGCTCCGTGCGGACCATGGGCGCAGAAGAGCAGCACATAAGGTTCAGCGCGTGCACAAAAGACGGCATACACGTAGGCTGCGTGCTTTTCGGAAAGGCAGACCAGTACAAGGATGTTATTTTCGGGGCGGAGCGCATAGACGTTGCAGGCGAGCTGGATATAAACGAATTCAGGGGGGAGCGGAGGCTTCAGATGCGTGTAAGGGATATACGCGCCTCCAGACAGTAAAGTATGTTTATAAGAAAAAGTGTAATGGCGCTGCTGCTTGCTGCAGCACTGCTTGTAGGCGGAATAGGCGTAATTTTCCTGGGAAAGCTTGGCGTAACAGACGCAGTTGTCGTTTCTGCAGACGATTACCAGGAGCTAGAGCGCTACCGCAAGACCTATAAAAAACTGGATACCATAAAGAACTACGTAGAGCACACCTTCTACATAGACGTGGACGAGGCTGATCTGCTGGATGGCGCGTACCGCGGCCTTATGAGCGGCCTGGACGATCCTTATTCGGCGTATTACAACGCCGAGGAGTTTGCGGAGATGATGAGCTCACTTACCGGCGAGTACTCCGGCGTGGGCATGACCTTCTACGGCAACGAGGACGGCGTGCTGGAGGTAGTAAAGGTATTCAAGGAATCTCCTGCGCAGAAGGCAGGCATGCAGCCCGGAGATATAATACTGGCTGTTGACGGCGTGCAGTTTGCTGGCACCCAGTCCAGCGAGGCTGCCGAAAAGATACGCGGAGAGGCCGGAACTTCTGTAACTCTTACGTATTCGCGCGGCGGCGTGCAGGCGGATGTTACCATAGTCAGGGCAAAGCTCAACGCCGAGACCGTAGACTACTCCATGCTGGAGGACAATATAGGCTACATCATTATAGATCAGTTCGAGAGCAAAACAGATAAGGAGTTCGAGGCTGCGCTGAACGATCTTACCGCTCAGGGCGCAAAGGGGCTTGTAATAGACCTCCGCAACAACGGCGGCGGGCTTGTGGCTCAGAGCCGCAACATAGCGGACATGCTCATGGGCAAGGGCACCCTGGTCTACACGGAGGATCACAACAAGAAGAAGGAGTACATGACCACAGAAGAAGGAAGGACAGCGCTTCCTTACGTGGTGCTTGTTAACGAGTACACCGCTTCTGCTTCTGAGATACTCTGCGCAGGCATCCAGGACAATAAAGAAGGCACCATAGTCGGTACCGTTACCTACGGAAAAGGCATAATCCAGGGATTCTGGGACATAGGTACGGACGGCTCTGCAATAAAACTTACATATCAGCAGTACTTCTCCCCGTCGGGCAAGCAGATCCACAAGCTGGGTATAACGCCTGACTACATAGTGGAACTGGTGGACGGAGATCCTACCGACTACCAGCTCCAGAAAGCACTAGAGGTGTTGAAGAAATGATACTCTTTACAAGCTTCCATTTCATACTTGTGGCAGCGGCGGTCATCCCTGCGATAGCGCTGCTGATCTACGTCTACAAAGAAGACCGTCTGGAGAAGGAACCTCCCCAGATGATAATCAAGCTGGTGTTCATGGGAATAATCTCCACCTTGCTGGCTGCGTTTACAGAGCGTATAGGCATGTCCATTCTGGGGTCCATGTTCTCCGAAAACAGCTTTATGTACAGAGCACTGCTGTACTTTGTAGTTGTTGCGTTCTCCGAGGAGGGCTTCAAGTTCCTGGTGCTCAAGTGGGGCAGCTGGCGCAGCCCGGAGTTTAACTGCAAGTTCGACGGCGTGGTATACGCTGTGGCAGTATCCCTGGGATTCGCGCTCTGGGAGAACATCCAGTACGTTCTGGCTTACGGCTTCGGCACGGCTCTTGTAAGGTCCGTTACCGCTGTGCCCGGACATGCTTGCTTCGGCGTGCTGATGGGTGGCTGGTACGGACTTGCAAAGCGCAAGGAGGTGCAGGGCTGGTTCAGCGCATCCAGACTCGCAAGTGTATTTGCTGTGGTATTCCCGGCTCTGGTGCACGGAGCTTACGACTTTATCGCTACTAACGAGACCAGTGCAGGAACACTGGCGTTTATCGTGTTCGTAGTGATCATGTTCGTAGTATGCTTCTATACTGTAAGGAGGTTATCTACAGAGGATAAATTTCTGGAAGAAGAGTAGATGAGTAGTTCAACGACTGTAGCTTTAGTTTTATTTATTGTAACTTATGTTTTGATATTTTCGCTGGAGAAGGCAAGGCCGTATATCGCCCTTGCCTCTGCGGCTATATTCGTGGTATTAGGCATCACAGGGCTGCTCCCGGGCTTTGAGTACGGCATCGGCGCCGCGGTCTCCGAGATAGACTGGAACGTCCTGATGATGATAGCCGGTACCATGGGCACGGTGCAGCTGTTCATAGACTCCCGCATGCCTAATCTGATGAGCGATATACTCATTTCCAAGGTGGGCAGCGTCAAGTGGATGATAGTTGCGCTGAGCCTGTTTGCAGGTATAATCTCCGCGTTCGTGGACAACGTGGCAACAGTGCTTATGATAGCGCCTGTAGCCATGGCTATATGCAAGAAGCTGGACATCTCGCCGGTGCCGGTCATCATATGCATCTCGATATCGTCCAACCTGCAGGGCGCGGCCACGCTGGTGGGAGACACCACCTCCATACTGCTGGCCAAGGCTGCGGAGCTGGATTTCATGGATTTCTTCTTCTATAAGGGAAAGCCGGGGATGTTCTGGGTCACCGAGGCTGGCGCCATAGTGAGCGCTCTGATCATAGTGTACATGTTCCGCAAGGAAACTGACCAGATCCATGACATCGTAACCACAAAGGTGGAGGACAAGGTGCCTACCGTGCTGCTCTGCCTGACCATATTCAGCCTTATTGCGGTGTCTTTTATTCCTTACAAGGACGCTGCTGCGGAAGGGCAGTTCTACAAGCCTGACTGGACAAACGGCGCTCTGTGCCTGCTGTATTTCATCATCGGCCTGGTGCGCGAGTGCATAAAGAAGAAGAGCGCTGAGCCTGTAAAGACGGCGCTTGGGCAGATAGACTACTACACTCTGCTGCTTCTGGCCGGCCTGTTCATAGTGATAGGCGGCATCAAGAGGGCGGGGGTAATAGACCTGCTTGCAAACGGCATATTCAAGCTCTGCGGAGGCACAACTCGTTCCGCACTGTTCATTACGTTTACAGTTATCGTGTGGATGTCCGTGCTGATCTCGGCGTTCATAGATAATATACCGTACGTTGCTACTATGCTGCCGGTGGTGAGCTCCCTGGCTGCGGGCTTTGCGGTGTCCGGGGATGCTGCAGTTGCAGGGAATTCCGCTACGCTGCTGTACTTCGGCCTGCTGGTAGGTGCAACGCTGGGCGGCAACCTTACACCGGTCGGCGCGTCCGCAAACATCACAGGCATTGGTATACTGCGCAAGGATGGCTACTCGGTAAAGCCTGCTGACTTTATGAAGTACAGCGTGCCCTTTACTCTGTCCGCCGTTATTACCGGCTACCTGCTCCTCTGGCTCATCTGGATGTAAACAGGAGGTTTTCCATGAGACATTACGTTTTTCTGAAGTACGAAGAAGGCTATTTCAACGATGAAACCTTTAAGCAGATCTCGGATCTGTTTACGGCTGCTGTTGAGGCCAGGCCGGAGCTTACGGAGCTTTCCATAAAGCGCAACATACTTCAGCGCGATGTCAACATGGACCTGATGATAAGCTTTACAGCGCCGGGGCCGGAGTCCATACTGCCTTACGTAAAGTCTCCGCTGCACGTGGCGGCGGCTGCGGTGAGCGGGCCTCACGAAACGGCGCGCTTCTCCTTCGACTGCGAGGAATAATGACTATTTACCTGATAAAAAAAGAAAAAGGTCGAATCTATGAGTCCGAGGCGATAGTCCGGACTCTTTTTGGCTTGGAGCTTTCGCATAACAAAGACGGCGCTCCGCTGCTCGGCGGAGAGCTGCACATTTCCATCAGCGACACAAAGAATTACTGGGCCTGCGCGCTGGAGCCTTTCCCTGTCGGCATCGACATGGAGGAGAAGGACCGCGTGGTAAAGCCCGCAGTGGTAAAACGTCTGCACAAGGACGAGCAGGCTTATCTTGGAGCGCTCTCCGAGGGCGGCCGCGAGTGGACAGAGGAGTTCCTTTCTATCTGGACCCGCAAGGAGGCCTACGCAAAGTATGCCGGCAAGGGACTGGCGCTCGGCTTTGCGAAGTTTTCCGTGCTGGAGTGCAGCGCCCCGGCAGTGGAGCTTGACAGTAAAAATGCGTTGGGCGGCGAGGGTGTCGGCGCTGTAGTATTTGGCGCAAACGGCGGCTCGGTGCCGGTCCGTTCCTTCGAATACAAGAAGCTGGTGTTTGGAATAGCCGGAGCAGACAGCGCGGAGGTGGTAGTAAAAGACTACGCCGCCCCGATGGAAAAGCCCGCCCTGGACTACGCGGCAGGCCTCTTGGACAGCAGGGCTTATTCGCAGGCCGCGCTTCTGGAAAAGCTGACGGACCGCGGCTACACTCTGGAGGAATCGGAAGAGGCTATCGAAAAGCTGAAGGGCTACGGCTACGTGGACGACGAGGCCTACGCCAAGGCTCTCGCCCGCAGAGGTTCCGAGAGCGGCAAAGGCTCAAGGCGCATAGCGGCGGAGCTTCAGAGCAAGGGCGTTGCCAAGGATCTGGCCCGCGAGGCCGCCGCAGAATACAAGGACAGCGAATACCCCAAGGCTCTGGAGCTGGCTCAAAAGCTGGCAGAAAAGGCCGGCTGGCCCGGACGCGCAAGCTTCTCCGGTGGAGCTGACCGTGCCGATGCCGCAGGCTTCTCCGGCGGAGCTGACCGTGCCGATGCCGCAGGATTTTACGATGGTGCGGCGGATCCGGACGAACCCCTTTCCCGGGAGCAAAAAGAAGACCTTTACGAGCAGCGCAGAAAGCTGGCCGGCAAGATCTCCCGCAAGCTCTCCGCCCTTGGCTACGAAGCCTCCATCGTCTATGCAGTACTGGAAGATCTGGGGCTGTGATCGGCCACCGCGCAAGACCACACGCCTTTTTAACGTTTACGATCCGCAGCGCAATGGCTGCTTAAGAAAATTGTAAAACCGCAGCATAATGGCTGCTTAAAAACTGAATGCCTGAAGACCTCAACGCAAACAGAATACTGGTCATCGGCTGCCCTGGCTCCGGAAAAAGCACATTTGCAAGAAAGCTCCGGGATGCCACCGGGCTGCCTTTGTATTACCTGGACATGATATTCCACCGCCCGGACCGCAGCACGGCCAGCCGCGAGGAGTTCGACTCCGCACTTTCTGAGATCCTCGCAAAAGACCGCTGGATCATCGACGGCAACTACCTCCGCACGCTGCCGCTCCGGCTCAGAGCCTGCGACCTGGTGTTTTTCTTCGATCTGCCCGTGGACGCTTGCATCAGCGGCGCCGCGGCCAGGATAGGAACAAAGCGCGAGGACCTTCCCTGGACTGAAGAAACGCTGGACCCGGATTTCCTGCAGTACATCAGGGACTTCCCCAAAGACCAACTCCCGGAGATCAAAAGATTGCTGGCAGAGTTCTCGGACGCCGGCAGATCCGGGGATGTAAACACAGGCAGGGCAGAGCGGGCAGGCGCTTGGCCACTTGTAAATGGGGACATTCAGGTACGCAACAGCACCGTCACCTCTGTGATAACCTTCACATCCCGCGCACAGGCCGACCGGTACATAGCAAACCTGTGTGCATCGCAAACTTGCGCAAGCCGACCTGGGAACTAGGCCGCCTGCGCCATCCAATCATCGACTATATTTGCGAGGACTGATCGGGATTCAGATCAGCCCTTTATTTTTTAGCTGCGCCTCAAACAGCCTCATATCGATCCCGCCCCCGGGCTCTTCAAAACTTATTATCAGATCGTCCCACGGGACGATGCCGCAAGCCCTGTAGATGCGCAGCTTTTCCTGCGCCTCGGCCGCGTACGCCGGGTCATCCATTCGCCCGAAATGCTCTATGAAGATCAGTTTTCCGTCTCTTCTTGCCACGATCAGATCCGGCGACCTTATGATCTCTGTCTCGAAAGCCCGGTCCAGCAGCTGCAGGTCGCCGTTGCCGCCGCAGGCAATGATCAGCGCGTTGAAACTCAGCACCTCGTCGTAATGGTAGGGGATGCCGCAGGATTCCAGCAGTGCCATCATGGATGCTTCAGATTTAGACCGCACACGCAAACCGTTTTTCATCACGTTCCGCTTCTCTTCCGGCCTTAGGCTGTTCGGTCTGTAAGGCATTGCGCCCCATTCCGCCGGCGGGACTCCGCAAGTCGTGAGCGCTGCCGGCTGCAGAGGGACGGAAATATCCGGTGTGGGCCCCTGAGGACTCCGATAGCTTCTGCATGCCGGTGTCAGCAGGAACTCCTCCGGAAGTGTATCGAAGTTGGCGGGCAGACTTTTAATAATGCCTAAGGTATCTGTCCGGACAAATTGCTGCGCTGCATCATCAATAAGCTTTAGGTTCCTGTTCAGCCGGGTCATCAGCTCCTCTAGGAATGCCTTGCGTGCGAGTCTGTGGACAATATCGTCATTTTTTCCAAGGCTTTGCTTTTTTCTCCGGCCATCTGTTTTGACGACCTGATATTTGTAAAAATAGCCATGGTCTGTTGAGATCATCAGAGACGCATTGGGATATCTGGACAGCTCTTTTCGGACTAGATCTCGTTCATTGACCAGTTCAGTCCGAATAGTGTGTATCTTATCTTTTAGTTCCATGAATTTTCTCCTTGGACAATACATATATAATGAATAGAAGTGCTGGATCGCTGCATATTGCATTGCTTTTCTTATAATTATCCATGCTCTTGTCTTGCTGCAGAACGGTGAAGTGCTCCAGTATCGACAATTTGCTGCAGCGGACGATCGATTTCTTGTGCTCATTTGACTTTTTTCGGACAGACGTGGCTTAAAATGATAATTCTGTCCGAAAATGCATACCCAGATTTGATGATTGCGAGGGTGGACTGCAAATCATGGCATGGCGTCATATGCATAATAGCATAAACAGGATTAAAAGACAATAATTAACAGGTAAATAGTGGTAAATAAGTGTTTCGGGACTCATTGGTATCTATTATGATCGCCTCCCAGATAAAAACTGCGATCCAGACAGATATCGTGCTTTAATATGCCGCAAATGCGCGTAGCCCCTGGTACCATAGCCGCGTAGACTACGTCAAATGCGTGCAAATCCCGATACTGCAGCTGTATTCTGTGCTTGCCCAAAGCCCGCAGGCGTGGTATCATAATTAATTGTATCAGTCTGCGCTATGCAAAGCAGCAAAGCGGCCGCGGGCGGCAGAAACGCTGCGCTATGCAAAGCAGGCTGAACGGCAAAGGATCAATAATTTTTCAAATAGTTAAGGAAAGCGTTATGTACAAGAATCTTTCAGACAAGCCAATAGCAGAGGTCCAGCTCGCCCAGGCAGACAGATGGGACGAGATGAACATGCTCGAAAAGTGCGTCACCTCCAGAGAGGGACAGCCTAACTTCCTCTTCTACGAAGGCCCGCCCACAGCAAACGGCAAGCCGGGCATCCACCACGTGATCGCAAGGACGCTCAAGGACTCCGTCTGCCGCTACAAGACTATGCAGGGCTACAAGGTCCGCCGCAAGGCTGGCTGGGACACCCACGGACTTCCCGTAGAGATCGAAGTCGAAAAGCAGCTGGGCTTCAACGGCAAGCAGGACATAGAAGCCTACGGCATCAAGGAGTTCAACGAAAAGTGCAAGGCCTCCGTATTCACCTACGAGAGCATGTGGCGCAAGATGACCCACCGCATGGGCTATCTTATCGACCTGGACAACCCGTACATCACGCTGGACAACAACTACATAGAGACCGGCTGGTGGATCATCAAGGAATTCTTCAAGGCCGGCCTGGTCTACGAAGGCCACAAGGTAGTGCCTTACTGCCCGCGCTGCGGAACAGGACTGGCATCTCACGAAGTAGCTCAGGGCTACAAGATGATCAAGGTCACCTCCCTCTACGTACCCTTCAAGAAGAAAGGGGAGGAGAACACCTACTTTATGGCCTGGACCACCACAGCCTGGACTCTTGCTGCAAACGAGTTCCTGGCAGTAGGCCCCAATATCGAATACGTAAAGGCAGAGCAGGACGGCAAGTACTACATCATGGCCAAGGCCAGAGTAGACGCAGTCCTGGGCCAGCA
>CADALS010000033.1 GCA_902788795.1 uncultured Eubacteriales bacterium
GGGGACTGATAACAGGTATAACACGCGGCACAGACCGCCATCATATAGCAAGAGCCGTTCTGGAGTCCCTGGCTTACCAGACCTGCGACGTCCTTGCAGCTATGGAGCAGGACAGCGGCATCAGCCTCTCCACGCTTAAGGTGGACGGCGGCGCTTCCGCAAACGATATGCTTATGCAGATCCAGGCTGATATGATCAACAGGCCTGTTGTAAGGCCGTCCTGCATAGAGACCACAGCCCTTGGCGCTGCTTACCTGGCAGGCCTTGCCACCGGTTTCTGGGGCAGCGTTGAAGACATAAAAAAGAACTGGCAGGTAGACCGCCAGTTCACTAGTGGTATAAGCGATGCAGACCGCGCAGCAGCCCTTGACGGCTGGCACCACGCAGTCCGCCAGGCCATGTGCAAATGACAATTCGGGACCGTCCCCATTTTACATTGCCCTTAGGCGAACTGTTTGCGGCCTTCTTCCACCAGGGTGTCCACGATTATCTTGTGGTACTCCGGGCCGCCGCACTTCTGCGGGTGGCACCAGAAGACGACCATCTTGTCGCGGAACTCGTCGTAGATATCCTTGGCAAACTGGCGGGCCTCGGCCTCGCTTGCAGGCGCAGTCTTGGGATTTGCCAGAACTGAGAACTTGAACTTATCGCCGTATTCCTTTATCAGCTTGCGCTTGTCGCAGAGCCCCTGGCCTGGCCATGTATCAATGCCTGTGCTGATAAGGTTCGGGATGAGCTCTTCTATAAAGCCGCAGCTGT
Source organism: uncultured Eubacteriales bacterium (assembly GCA_902788795.1). Classification (GTDB taxonomy): domain Bacteria; phylum Bacillota; class Clostridia; order Peptostreptococcales; family Anaerovoracaceae; genus RUG13409. The sequence continues at coordinate 760 of CADALS010000033.1, forward strand.
GCATTTCAACAACAAGCCCCATCTTGTGGCATTCGGAAACGAATCTCGTAAGGTGGGGTATTATCATCTTTTTGTGCAGGGCGGGGGAGAAGAACGCGGACCTCTGCGTGCCCCAGTCGTCGTGGATAACTACATAATCCGCGCCAAAGTACTTGCGGAAGTGCGCGGCAAAGTCTATGTAGTAGTCCGTGAGCGCGGTAAACAGCTCGTTTATGTCGTCCTGGTAGTCCTCCATTATCAGCTCCATGGCGGCTTCCTCGAAGGAGAGGAGAGAAATGAGCCTTTCGAAGTAGCCGGTAAATACCGTAAAGCTGATGGCCTTGTCTGTCTTAAGATATTCCGCGTTCTTTGCTGCGATACCTTCCCAGTCAATCTTTGTAAGGTCCGGGAAGGGCATCTTTTCTTTCCACTCGGAAACGTCCTCCAGAGTCGGCTTAAGGCTTATGGAGCCTCCGACCTCCGGCTCGTATTTCCACTCGATGTCGAACCAGCCCATGCCGCCGGCTTTGGCCTTGTCGAACGGTTCCTGCTGAAAAACGAAAGCTCTTGCTACGTACTCGCAGATCTCCTCCGGCTGGAAGTTTTTCCTGTCGGAGCCGACAGGCTTCCACTCGAACTTTCCGCCTTCGTAGAACGCGTGAAGGTTTTCTCTTGGCGTCATCATGTTACCTCCTGTGCTTACAGTTATTTCCAAAAAGACGATAAAGAACCGTCCCTCATTTCTGACAATTATTACCAAAATGACAATTCGGGACCGTCCCCAATTAACAAAAGCGGCCCGTGTAAGGGGCCGCTTGGTTTATTAAGCCTGTGCTCTGTACTGTCTGCTCTGCTCTTTGAGTGTGTTGCTGATGATCTCGAAGGCCTCTCTGCTGCCGCATCTCTTGGGGCTTGTCCAGTAAGCAACGTCCTTGTCCTTGAACTCGTTGAAGATATCAAGAGCGAACTGCTTTGCGTCGTCCATATTGGTGAACGGCTGCTTGGGGTTGGTGATGACTTCGAACTTGAACTGATCTCCGTACTCGTTGATAAGCTTGCGCTTGTCGCAGATGCCCTGGCCGGCCCAGGTGTCGATGCCGGAGGAGATGAGGTTCGGGATGAGCTCTTCGATGAATCCGCAGGAGTGCATCTCTACGATGAGGCCGAAGTCGTGGAAAGCCTTTATGAATCTGGTGAGGTGCGGGATTATCATCTTCTTGTGGACTGCCGGGGAGAAGAATGCGGATCTCTGGGTGCCCCAGTCGTCGTGGATGATAACGAAGTCTGCGCCGAAGTACTTTCTGAACCTCTGAGCGAAGTCGATGTAGAAATCGGTAAGAGCGGTGAAGAGCTCCTGGATGTCATCTTCGTAGTCTTCCATGATCAGCTCCATAGCAGCTTCTTCGAAGGAAAGCAGGGAGATGAGTCTTTCGAAATAGCCGGTGAAAACGGTGAACTGGATAGCTCTGTCTGTGTTGAGGTAGTCAGCGTTTCTTGCTGCGATGCCTTCCCAGTCGATCTCGTCCAGGTTGGGGAATACCATCTTTTCTTTCCACTCGGAGACCTCATCCAGTATAGGCTTGAGGCTGATGGATCCGCCTGCGCCGGGCTCGAATTCCCATTCGATATTGAACCAGCCCTTGCCGCCCTTGGGCCCGGTGTAGGGCTTCTGCTGGAATACGAAAGCTCTTGCTACGTATTCGCAGATCTCTTCAGGCTGGAAGTCCTTCTTGTCTGTTCCTACAGGCTGCCACTCGTAAGGTCTGCCTTCGTAGAATGCGTGGATGTTTTCTCTTGGTGTCATAGTTTTCTCCTCTTAGTATTACTCAATTTATTCAAAGAACATTGATTCCATATATAGGTCCGAAAATTCCGGCTGCTGCGCAAGGTTTATGCACTCGCAGCTGACCGATGCGGGCTCGAAGCTTTTGTCTGCGCCAAGGAGCATCATTATAGCTCCCGAAAGCGCCGCGTTTCCGATGACCTTTGCGCTGTCCTTCATCTCCGCGGGGAAGATGCCAACTTTGGATGCGCTGTCAAGGTTTATATAGGATCCGAAGCCTCCTGCTATGTAGAGGGTCTTTACGTCTTCCGGCTTAAGGCCTTCCCTGGAGAGCAGGGTCTTGATGCCGCCGCAGATGGCGCCCTTGGCAAGCTGTACCTGGCGTACGTCTTTTGGATCCAGGACCACGCCGGGGGCGAACTCGAAGGGTTCTTCCATGGCTCCGGTCTCGTCTATGTCTTCTGTGATAAGCAGCGTTGCTATCGCGTCCATGATGCCGCTGCCGCAGATGTGGGTGGGCTTGGTGCCGCCTATAACGGAGTACTTGATCTCTCCGTTTTCCAGCCAGATGTGGTCTATGGCGCCTTCCGCAGCCGGTCCGCCGCAGCTGATGCCGGTGCCCTCGAAGGCGGGGCCGCAGGCTGTTGCGCAGCAGGTGAGCTTGCCGTTATCGTAGAGGGATATCTCTCCGTTGGTGCCAAGGTCTATGAGCATGGCGGTCTCCCCTTTGGGGATGAGCCCGCTTGCCGTGATGGCTGTGTATATATCTGCGCCTACGAATGCTCCGAAGCACGGGGGCAGGTAAGCACCGTTCTCCTCGAATCCGAACAGGCAGTCCGCAATGAACGGAGTGTAGGCCAGGGTGGTGGGCATGCGTCCGGTGAACAGGTAGAGCATCGTGGTGTTTCCTGTCACGACGGTGCGCTTTATGTCTTCTGCTTTAAGGCCGCGCTCTTTTAAAACGTGCTCTGTAAGGTCCTTGATGGTTTCTGTTATAAGGTTTTTGAGCAGGGGAAGCTTGCCTTTTTCTATGCAGGCCTGGATGCGCCCTATAACGTCCGCGGACAGCAGGCGCTGAGGGTTCTCCCTGGAGGCTGCGTTAAGGAGCTCTCCGCTTGAAAGATCCACGAGCCTTGCTACGACGGTAGTCGTTCCGATATCTACAGCAAGTCCGAAGCCGCTTTGCTCTGCCGGTGTGAAGTCCGGCATGAAGCCGTCTGTGCGTATTTTGCTTATAATTGTTTTCTTGGGGAGGTAGAGCTCTCCGCTCTCCTCTACATACGCCTGGCAGGTGAGGATCTTTTCGTCCCCAAGGTAGGCGCTGCATTTGCCGCAGGTGCCGTTGCCGCCGCAGGGGGTGGCTGGCATAAGGCCGTTTGCCTCCAAAAGGTCCCTGAGTTTTGTTTTTCCGGAGAAGCTTAGCTCGCTTACCTTGTCCTGATCATATACTTTTAGTAAATAGTTACCCATATACAGTCCCCATATGTAAAATTATATAATGTATGAACAGCTAAATCATTTGATAAAATGACAAAAAAAATCGCTGTTTTTTGGATAAGAAATACGATAAAAATATTATTTTTTTGTACAAAGCTGTTCACAAAATTGATATTTTGTGATATCATACTCTACGTAAACGATTTTAACAAAAAAAAGGCGGTATATCAAGGAAATGCAGATGCAAACGGGTGGTTTCAGCACAGATCTGGCAGAAAGCTGCGTCCAGGCTTTTTTCCAGGCTAGCGGGATCGGCTGCGAGCTCAGCGGACAAAAGGGAGAGGTCATAGCCTCTGCCGGCTACAGCTGCGATAAATGCACGCTGTGCAAGTCCACAGGCATTTCCAAAAACGACTGCGTCAGGCTCCATGCCTTCACAGCAAAAGCCTCGGAAAAAGAAGACGGCAAGTACATGTACGAATGCCCTTTAGGGCTGTCGTGCATCACATCAGCAGTCTTTACCGGAGGAACGCTGGACAGAAGGCTTACGATAGGGCCCTTCCTTATGGAAGACAGACAGGATTTCATAGACTACGATCTTGTCGGTATGATGCATCTGGAAGCTCCGGTCGTAGCTGATATCTCAGCTCACCTGGATGTCGTTCCGGTAGTCGAACCGCAAAAAGTAAGTGCATTTTCTCAGCTTCTTGTATACTCGGCTGCCTTCCTCAGCACGAGCTCAAGCAGCGAGGGGAGCTATCTTGCGGATCTGGACCTGGGTACGCTTAAGGCCTGGGAAACAGAAAACAGGATAGATCCGTCCGAGACGGTGAAAATGGTCACCAGCTACCTGGAGGAGAACTACAGCAAAGATGTGTCCCTCCTGGATCTGGCCAAATATGTCGGCATGACTACCTCCTATCTTTGCCGGCTTTTCAAGAAAGAACAAAACACCACCGTCAACGCCTACCTTACTCGCGTTCGTATAGAAAAGAGCAAGGAACTTCTGAAGACAGACGCGCCTATAGCGGATATAGCGCAGATGTGCGGTTTCTCCGATCAGAGCTACTTCACCAAGGTCTTCAGGCAGACAGAGGGCATGACCCCTCTCAAATACAGAAAGAACAGTCAGAACTCTTAGCAATACTTTCTGTGCGGGATACTGCCGTCAGAACTCCGATCCACTCCCGGAGCACTGACGGTGGTATTCTTTTTTTGGTGTTTCATTTCAGTGCTGCGCTGCCTGCATCCCCGGGACACGCTCTCGCTACCAGGGGACCCTCCCAGCGGTCCTAAGCTCCGTCTTCGCGGTAAACAGTCAGCGCCATCAGCCAGCCTGCGGCTGCCGCTGGCACTTCCTTTTTACCGCTTGCCGATCGCTAAGGACCGGGTTCCCTGAGTGTCCCGGAGGACGCAGGCAGCGCAGCACTGGATCTCAAACACTGAGAAAGAGCATATCCACCGCCCACGCTCCGGGCGCGGACGGAGCGCTGTCAGCGCTGGAATAGTGGTGGGTTTTAGATCAACTTTATTGGGCTGACGATCTGAGTTTGAGGCTTTCCGCAGGAGCATACCGATGCCCGGTCTTTGCGCATCGAGTACGGGGCAAGGCGAAGCCATTTACGGCAAGCCTTAGCGCTAAGCGAGAAGCGCACAGGCGCTTCGAACGGGCCAGACGCGCGGCCTCGGCCGAAATGCACAAAGCCGGATGCAGCGGCGCGTGCGAGGACTTAAAGCCGAAAACTCAGAGCGGCAGCTAAAACAGTGAACCGAAGACATTCATTATTATGGGTTGACAGTGTACTATGTGTTGTAGTACACTTGTGGCAGAAGGAGGGGGAAGGATGATCAAGTTAGATCTGAAGATCAAGAAGTCCATCTACGAACAGATAGTGGATGGCTTTAAGGAAGAGATCGTTTCCGGGCGCCTGGCGCCGGGGGATCAGCTTCCGTCTGTGCGGGATCTTTCCGCAAGACTCACCGTAAATCCCAACACCATTCAGAAGGCTTTCAAGGCGCTTGAGAGCCAGGGCTACATCTACCCGGTGTCGGGCAGGGGAAATTTCGTGAGCGAGAGCATCTCGCAGGCAAGCGATAAGCAAAAGGACGAGATATACGCAAAGATCGCGGCTGCGGTAGACGAGCTGCGCTATCTTGGCGTTGGAATGGAAGAGATCGCAGGCAGGATAGCCTCGATAACAGGAGCAAAGGAAAGGAGGGGCGGCGATGATCAGAGTAAATGATCTTGAAAAATCGTTCGGGGAGTTCAAAGCGCTCAACGGACTGTCGCTTCATGTAGATAAGGGCGCCGTTTACGGGCTGATAGGCCCCAACGGATCCGGAAAGACAACACTTATAAAGCACCTGACAGGTGTAATGAAGCCAGACAAGGGCAGCTGCGAGATAAACGGCATGCCTGTGTACGACAATATAGACGTAAAGCTTATGACTGGCTACGTGCCGGACGAGCTGTATTTCTTCGGAAACTACAGCCTGAAGGCCATGCGCAGCTACCTTAAGGCCCTGTATCCGGCCTGGAGCGACGAACGCTACCGCACCATGTTAGCGGACTTCGGCCTGAACGAGAACGGCCGCATAAGCAGGTTCTCCAAAGGCATGCAGAAGCAGTCGGCCTTCCTGCTGGCGCTTTGCACAAGGCCTGACGTTATGATACTGGACGAGCCTATAGACGGCCTGGATCCTATAATGCGCAAGAAGGTATGGGGATACCTTCTTGGCGATGTTGCCGACAGGCAGATGACAGTGCTTATCAGCTCCCACAACCTGCGCGAGCTTGAGGGCATCTGCGACTGCGTAGGCATACTTTCACAGGGGAAGCTTTTGTTCGAAGGGCGTTTGGATGAGCTTAAGGGGAAGGCTAAAGATATGAGCCTTGAAGAGCTCTTCTTCTACGAGATGGGAGGTGAGCTGTAATGAATAAGGGCAAGATATTCAGCGCGGCTCTTTTCAGAGAGAATATAAAGAGGTTCTGGTCGCTTGCGGCTGTGGCGTTCTTTATGTATATCATGAGCGGGCCTTTCGTGCTCATGCAGACCGTGGGGTATAACAAGTTCTTTGCGATATTCAGCGGCAGATCTTATTTGCTGGGCATTCTGCTTGAGAACCACAATCCGGGCTTCCTGTTTATGCACCTGGTGCTGCCTGTTGTGTCCGCGGTGGCAGTGTTCTCCTACCTCAACAGGACTAACAGCGTTGGCGTGGTCCATGCCATGCCTTTCTCCAGAAGGGTGCTGTTCATAACGAACTACGCAAGCGGACTGGTGCTGTCCTTTGTGCCGTTCCTGCTAAACTGGCTGCTATGCCTGGTGATAGCAAGGCCGGGCGTTGGGACTAACGCTGTGCATATGTCCGACTTCCTGCTGTGGCTGCTTGGAAGCTTCACGATAATAACCTTTGCGTTCAGTATGGCGGTGCTTGCCTGCGTAGTGTCCGGAAACACTGTAATATCAACGCTTTCCGGCTTTGCTGCAAACTTTGTCGTGGTGGTTTTGATCGTCTGCTTCTGCGGATATGCTGCCAAGTTCCTGGCGGGCTTCTACTCGGATATCATATGGGACAGCGCGTTTTACGCAAGCCCCTGGACCAGGACTATAATCGAGGATGGCCTCAGCGTCTGGCAGTGCATTATCTACCTGGCAGTTGCCGCAGTCATTGCGGTGGTCTCCGACATCCTCTACCACGTAAGGCAGCTGGAGCGTTGCGGGGACAGCTATGTCTTCGACTGGGTCCAGACCCTGATAGGCTTCATATTCGTGTTTGTGATCACATCCCTTACGGGACTGCTCTTCTTTGAGGGCATGGGTATAGGCGGCTACATCATCGGCTTCATTATCGGATTTATAACCGGCCAGATGGTAAGCCTCAAGACCCTGCACATCTTCAACAGGAAGGTGCTGCGCAACCTCATCATATTCGCTGTGATCATGGCTCTGATACTTACAGCGTTCAGCCTGGATGTGTTCGGTTTCGAAAAGCGCATACCCAAGGCTGATAACGTGGAGAGCGTGGAGATCGAGACCAGGTTCTTCCCCGGCTACTATTCGACGAGAAAGTTCGATGATGCAGATGATATAGCAGCGATCACAGCGCTTCACAAGGAGCTGCAGGATATGGCAGCAAAAGTGACCGAGAGTATATCGGACCGTAATGGTTATGATGATGACAGATACAGGCAGGAGTCTGTTACCATAAGGTATGCTCTTAAGAACGGCAGGCGGCTGTGGAGGCAGTACGCAGTCTTTACAGACGATCTTGCCAAGAGCGAGAACTACCTTAAGCTTCTTGCTTCAGACGAGATCATCAATTCCATAAAGCTGCTTGGGGAACTCAAGGCTGACGAAAAGGAGCTCTACGTAGTTTACAACGAATACCCGGTAGTAGGAGAGGCGGACATGGGCGTTTCCAATCAGTTTACGCTGGACCTTACACAGGAGCAGATAAACGAGCTGATGCAGGCCATGTCTTATGACATGATAGAAAGTGTTGCAGCCGATCCCAGGTATTCGCAGGCTGCTGTCTGCGAGCTGGAGCTGCGCTGCTATTTCAGGCCTTCCGCGTTTGCTGCATACGAGAGATACTACACGGGCGCAAGCTGCTTTACTCAGTTTATTGACGCGCCGGAAAAGGGCGAGGGCAATATGGCTGCGCTGTTTCAGCTGCCGGTAAGATCCGGCTATTCCCGCACCATCAAGCTCCTGAACAGCTACGGCATCATCAAATACTAAACTCAGCACTCGGGGACGGTTCTCTGGTGCCAACTTCATAAAATAACAGAGGGGACTAACATAGGGGACGGTTCTCTATGCTGAAAAACGCATAGAGAACCGTCCCCTATGATAATTATGAAGTTGGCACCAAAGAACCGTCCCGGAAGTGCTGGCCCGGGCGTTTCTTAGGCATCGGAAGAACCGTCCCCCTGATGCGCCCCTGATGCGTCCTTGGGGTTGTTTATGGATGGGTGTTAGGGTATAATCAAACGTATTGTTTTGATTTAAGTGGCAGGTGTTATGGTAGGACTGGGACGGTTTCCGACAAAGACAGAGCTGAAATACAAGGTTCGGTGGGACGGCAGCATCATTCTTAAGGTGGCTGCATCCGCCGGGCTTAATTATGTATGGCAGTACTGTCCGGCGGGCTCGGCCACGTGGCGGGATTTCGGCAGCGTGGAGAGCTGCGAGATCGCTACAGAGCCTGGAGCAGCCTATGTCTACGGCGATAAATACCGCTGCATCTGCTACAGGGGCATCAAAACGGTCCGCTATTCCAGTGTCCTTACCATCTCGGCGCACACGGCGCAAAGAGCCAGGGAAGAAGCCGCGAGAGGGTCCTCCCGCGCATCCGGCAGCTGGGATTCTTACGGGCCCTCCGGCTATTCGCAGGGGCAGAGCTCTTATGGGTACTCACAGCCCAAAGCAGAGATCGCAGACGGCTACTTCAAGGACTGCAAGACTGTGAAGGACGCGGAAGTTCTCTACAGGCAGCTCATGATGAAGCATCACCCGGACCGCGGCGGGGACGAGGAGACCGCAAAAGTCATCAACGAGCAGTACGATACCTTCAGGCAGCTGCATGCAGGGGAGGAGGACGGCTATGGCAGGAAGAAATAAAAAGCCGGTAAACCTCGTAACGATCCTGTTTGGACTTCTGGTCTTAAGCCAGATAATACCTGCAGTATGGCCTCTTGTGCGTCAGCTCCTGAGGCTGATATCCAACATATTCACAACGCTGCCAAAGGCCGTGTCTGTGGTGATACTTACCGTCCTTGGCGCGTGGGTGCTGATGCAGCTGGCAAGGCGCTTCGGCTTCGGCTACCCGCTGGACATATATCAGGTAAGGCGCATAGTCTACAGGACCGGAAAGCGCTACGCCATAAGAAACGGCATGGCCCCCGAAGATATCCCGCCCGGCTTCGAAGCCCCGGGCTACAGCGTGTCGGAGTTTATAGACCGCAGCGGCATCAGCTTCCGCATGGACATGGCCCTTATCAGGGAATATAACAGAGCATTCAGAAAATGATCACCGGAGAGACACGATGAAACTAATACACCTTTCGGATCTGCATCTTGGCAAGAAGGTAAACGAGTTTTCCATGCAGGATGACCAGAAATACATACTGGATCAGATCCTGGACATCATAAAAAAAGAGGCGCCGGACGGGGTGCTGATAGCCGGCGACGTCTACGACAAGTCCGTTCCCGGCGCGGAGGCAACTCTGCTGTTCGACGACTTTCTGGTAAAGCTTGCGGCGCTCGGCACGCAGGTCTATATAATAAGCGGCAACCACGACAGCGCGGAGAGGCTGTCCTTTGGACGCAGGCTCATGGATGTAAGCGGCGTGCATATAGCCCCTGTCTACAGCGGAAAGACCGAGCCTTTTGAGCTAAAGGACGAGTTCGGCTCGGTAAAGATATGGCTGCTGCCTTTTATTAAGCCAGCCAATGTGCGCAAAGCTTTCCCGGATGCAGAGATAGAAAGCTACACGGACGCGCTTAGAGTTGCGGTGCAGGCTATGGACGCGGACCCTGCAGAGCGCAACGTGCTTGTTACCCACCAGTTCGTTACCGGTGCGGCGCGCTCAGATTCTGAGGAGATAAACGTCGGCGGGTCTGACAACGTGGACGCGTCCGTATTTGACGGCTTCGACTACGTGGCTCTCGGCCACATCCACGGGCCTCAGGACATAAAAAAGGAGGGGCTGCCGCGCATACGCTACTGCGGAAGCCCGCTCAAGTATTCCTTCTCCGAGGCAGACCACATAAAGTCTGTTACCGTGGCGGAGCTTGGAGAAAAGGGCAGCGTGGAGCTGCGCACCGTTCTTTTAAAGCCCCTGCGCGATATGAAGCAGATCAAGGGCAGCTACGACCAGCTCATGAGCAAGTCCTTCTACGAAGCTGCGGACTGGCTGGACGACTACATAAGGGTCACGCTTACGGATGAGGACGATGTGCCTAACGCCGTTGCTAACCTTAGGGTAGTATATAAAAACCTTATGAAGCTGGACTACGACAATACAAGGACCAGGCTCACCGGTTTTGTTGAGGGTCCTGCGGAGGCCGAAAGCAAGTCCCCGCTGGAGCTGTTTGAGGAGCTCTACGAAAAGCAGAACGGCGTTCCCATGAGCGAGGAGCAGAAGAGCTTTGCTGCCGGCCTGATAGAAAAGATATGGGAGGATGCGCAATGAGACCTATCAAACTTACCATGAGCGCCTTCGGCCCTTACGCAGGCACCACCGTTCTGGAGCTGGACAAGCTTGGAAAGAGCGGCATTTACCTGATCTCCGGAGATACCGGAGCCGGCAAGACGACCATATTCGATGCCATAAGCTTTGCCCTTTTCGGAACGCCAAGCGGCAGCAACAGGAAAACAGACATGCTGCGCTCCAAGTACGCCCAGCCCGGCACGCCAACGGCGGTGGAGCTGGTATTTGAGTACGGCGGAAAGACCTACACTGTAAAGCGCAGTCCGGAGTACGAACGCCCCAAGACCCGCGGAGAGGGCACCACAAAAGAGCTGCAGTCCGCGGAGCTGCACATGCCGGACGGCAGGGTCATAACAAAATACAAAGAAGTAACGGCTGCCGTGGTGGAGATCCTTGGGATAGACCAGGGGCAGTTTACGCAGATAGCCATGATAGCCCAAGGGGATTTCCAGAAGCTGCTGCTGGCTTCCACCGACGATCGCCAGAAGATTTTCAGCCGCATATTCAGGACCCAACCTTTCAGCAGGCTTCAGAACGCTCTGAAAGATGAGGCTAATGCGCTCTGGCGTCAGCTGGACCAGGCGGAAAACAGCATAGCTCAGTACATTTCCGGTATCAGCTGCGATAGCGCAAGCGAATACGCGCCGCAGGTCTGCAAGGCGGTAAACAAGCAGCTGCCTTACGACCAGGTGCCGGAGCTTCTTAAGAAGCTGGCAGAAGAGGACGCTGCGGCGGAAGCAGCGATTAAGGAAAAGCTTGATGCTGTGAGCAGCCTTATAGAGCAGACCGCGGCCAGGATAAAGCTTGCGGAGCAGAAGGCTGGGCTTGGAAAAGATATAGCAGAGGCAGTGGGCAAGCGGGCGGAAGCCATGGAAAAGCTTGCGGCGCTGAAAGATGCGTTGGCAGAGGCGAAAGGCAGGCTGCCGCAGGCAGAAGAGCTTGGAAAGAAGGCTGCGGAGCTTAACGCAAGGCTTTCGGATTTGGATTTTCCAAGCCCAGCCTTCTGCTCCGCAAGCTTTATCCTGGCCGCGGTCTGCTCTATAAGGCTGCTCACAGCATCAAGC
>CADALS010000034.1 GCA_902788795.1 uncultured Eubacteriales bacterium
GTCCCCCTGATGCCGAACCGTCCCCCTGGTGCAGAACCGTCCCCCTGGTGCCCCCTGATGCAGAACCCCTTTTCCGCTCTTTATTCTTTCAGAGCAAAATGGTACAATAAATAAAACGTGCAGCTGCGGATCAGGATCTGGAAAGGGGTCAAAAGACCAGAAGCAGCAGTCGGAAAGGGGTCAGAATGCCAAAAGTAGCAGTCGGAATGTCGGGCGGAGTGGACAGCGCGGTCGCCGCGTACCTCCTGAAACAGCAGGGGTACGATGTGATCGGCGTTACTTTGCGTACCAGCGAAAGCGCCACCCGCTGCTGCGAGATAGACGACGCGCGCGCCTGCGCGGAGGCCATCAGCATCCCTTACCGCGTGTTCAACTGCAGCGGCGAGTTCGACCGCAAGGTGGTGGCGCCGTTCGTGGAGAGCTACTGCAGCGGGCAGACTCCAAATCCCTGCGTCATCTGCAACCGCCTGGTCAAGTGGGAGCAGATGATCTACGCCGCGAATGTGCTTGGCGCGGACTATATTGCCACCGGGCACTACGCGCACGTACTGCAACTGGAAAACGGTCGCTGGTCTGTGCGCACCGCAGACTGCGCCGCAAAGGACCAGACTTACATGCTTTACAGGCTTTCGCAGGAGCAGCTGGCCAGGACCCTGATGCCTCTTGGCGGATATTCCAAGGACCAGGTGAGGGCCATAGCGGCCGAGGCCGGCCTTCCCGTGGCGCAGAAGGCGGACTCCCAGGAGATCTGCTTCGTCCCGGACGACGACTACGCCGGGTTTATAAAGGAATGGATAGCGGAGCAAGCTGGCTGCTTCACCGAGGGCAGCTTCGTGGACCTGGACGGCAACGTCCTGGGGCAGCACAAGGGCATCATCAACTACACCGTGGGGCAGCGCAAAGGCCTGGGCATCGCGCTCGGCTATCCCGCGTACGTGGTGCGAATAGATAAGGAAAAGAATCAGGTGGTGCTGGGCCGCGACGAGGACCTCTGGACCCGCACGGTCTACTGCCGCGACGTGAACTTCATGGGCCTGGCTGCCCTGTCCGAATTCAGGGCTAAGGCCAAGATCCGCTACCAGCACAGGGCGGCTGATTGCACTGTAAGCATAGTGCGTCAGTGTGACGAGCCCATAATAAAACTCGAATTCGATGTTCCCGTCCGCGCAGCGGCACCCGGCCAGTCCGCCGTAGTCTACGACGATAACGGCTGCGTCCTTTGCGGAGGCATCATCTGCCAGGATGCAGCGCGCTAACAAGCATATAAACTAATAACGCTGCGCCGTAAAAAGCGCAGCAAATTTTTTGCAAATAACCTATTGACATAGTAGGTGAATGGTGCTAATATATCAACAAATCAGAAAGGAGGCGCAAAATGCTTAGCATCACAAGACAGAGCAAAACAACTTCAAACAGCGCAATGTGTTGTCGAATGCAGAACTCCCGGGCATGTAACATGGCAGGGCAGTTTGCATATGCGGACTGCGCCTTAGAACGATGTAAAACTAACTGAAACTTTGACATATGCCATTTGCCCGGGAGAGATCATTCGACCGGGCATTTTTAGTTCCGCCCGGGCGTTTCACAGGCATCGGAAGAACCGTCCCCCTGATGCGCCACCGGGCTATGCATCGGAAGAACCGTCCCCCTGATGCGCCCTGATGCGCAGACATTAGAACAGTAACTAAGATTAAAAGGAGAAAAACCATGAGCACATACAAATTCGAAACACTTCAGCTCCACGTTGGTCAGGAGCAGGCAGACCCGGCAACCGATTCCAGGGCCGTGCCAATTTATCAGACAACGTCCTACGTCTTCCATAACAGCCAGCACGCCGCGGACCGCTTCGGCCTTGCGGACGCGGGCAACATCTACGGAAGGCTCACCAACTCCACCCAAGAGGTCCTGGAGAAGAGGTTGGCGGCGCTTGAGGGGGGAACAGCCGCGCTTGCACTGGCGTCCGGCGCGGCAGCCGTCACCTACACCATCCAGGCCATGGCGGCAAACGGCGGCCACATCGTAGCGCAGAAGACCATATATGGCGGCAGCTTCAACCTGCTGGCCCACACCCTGCCGCAGTACGGGATCCGCACCACTTTCGTTGACGCGCACGACCTTGCGCAGGTGGAGGCGGCTATCGAACCGGATACCCGCGCCATCTACCTGGAGACCCTCGGCAACCCCAACAGCGACATCCCAGATATAGACGCAATCGCGGCTATCGCCCACAAGCATGGCCTCCCGCTGGTCATAGACAACACCTTTGGAACGCCCTACCTGATCCGCCCGATAGAGCACGGGGCAGATATAGTAGTCCATTCGGCCACTAAATTCATCGGTGGACACGGCACGACCCTTGGCGGTATAATAGTTGAAAGCGGGAAGTTCGACTGGAAGGCCAGCGGCAAGTACCCGAACATTGCGGCGCCCAACCCCAGCTACCACGGCGTGGCATTTGCTGACGCGGCACCCGGGGCCGCATTCGTTACCTACATCCGGGCCATCCTGCTGAGGGACACCGGCGCATGTATCTCTCCGTTCAATGCCTTCCTGCTTCTGCAGGGCGTCGAGACGCTCTCGCTGAGGCTCGAGCGCCACGCGGAAAACACTAAAAAGGTGGTCGAGTACCTGGCAAAGCACCCGCTGGTAGCCAAGGTCAATCACCCGAGCCTGCCGGACCACCCGGACCACGCGCTCTACGAAAAGTACTTCCCGAACGGAGGCGCATCCATCTTCACCTTCGAGATAAAGGGTGGCAAGGACGCGGCGTGGAAGTTCATAGACGCGCTGGAGATCTTCTCCCTGCTGGCCAACGTGGCTGACGTCAAGAGCCTTGTGATCCACCCGGCCAGCACCACGCATTCGCAGCTGACGGATGAGGAGCTGCTGGACCAGGGCATAACCCAGGGCACCATACGCCTCTCCATCGGCACCGAGCACATAGACGACATCATCGCGGACCTCGAAAAAGGCTTTGCCGCAATAGCATAGGTAGCATAGGGGACGGTTCTCCTTGCTAAAAATAGCATAGGGGACGGTTCTCCTTGCTATAAAAAGCATAGGGGACGCTCCTTGATCAATAGTTGAATATAATAATGGATAAACGTAAAATATAATAAACAAAGCCTGTATTGCATCATTAAAACAGACAGAAAGAAGGACAAAATGGCTAAAATTTATAAAAGCGCAACAGAGCTTATCGGAAACACTCCGCTCGTGGAGGTCACCAACATAGAAAAGGAACTGGGCCTGAAGGCAACAGTCCTCGTAAAACTTGAATACTTCAACCCGGCCGGCAGCGTAAAAGACCGCATTGCCAAGGCTATGATAGACGATGCAGAGGCCAAGGGCCTGCTTAAGGAAGGCTCCGTGATCATAGAGCCTACCTCAGGCAACACCGGCATCGGCCTTGCCTCCATAGCGGCGGCCAAGGGCTATCGCATCATTCTTACGATGCCGGAGACCATGAGCGTGGAGCGCCGCAACATCCTTAAGGCTTACGGCGCAGAGATCGTCCTGACTCCGGGATCCGCCGGCATGAAAGGCGCTATCGCCAAAGCCGAAGAGCTTGCTGCCCAGACTCCGGGAGGATTCATTCCGGGCCAGTTCGACAATCCTGCTAACCCGGCCATCCACAGAGCTACCACCGGACCGGAGATCTGGAAGGACACAGACGGTGCCGTGGACATCTTTATCGCAGGCGTTGGTACCGGCGGAACTCTTACGGGTGTTGGCGAATACCTCAAGTCCCAGAAACCAGGCGTAAAGATCGTGGCGCTGGAGCCGGAAGCTTCTCCGGTGCTTTCCGAAGGCAAGGCGGGCGCTCACAAGATCCAGGGTATAGGCGCAGGCTTTGTTCCTAAGGTCCTTAACACAGGTGTCTACGATGAGATCTACAAGGCAACTGCTGACGAGGCGTTTGCTGCCGCCAAGCTTTTGGCCAAGAAGGAAGGCATTTCGGTGGGCATTTCCTCCGGTGCGGCACTGTCTGGCGCTATCGCCCTGGCAAAGAGGCCGGAAAACGCAGGCAAGACCATCGTGGCTCTGCTCCCCGACAGCGGCGACCGCTACTACTCCACCCCGCTCTTCACCGAATGATAATTGGGGACGGTCCCGAATTGTCATTCGAAGGAAACGAGGGACGGTTCTTGATCCTCATTTTGTAAATTTATGGTAAGAAAAAAGGACGGCTGACAGCGGCCGTCCTTTTTAGTTGCTTGTTGCGGAACGTTTGGAAACGTTCCCGGAATTATTTTACCCAGATGCGGGCCTCGTAGGGGGCCAGGCGGTCGTCCGGGCGGCGCAGTGCCTGCTCTTCGGTCCTGGCAAAGCCCTTGGTAGTGTCGAATACCAGGCGGAACCCCTGGATCGGCCCGTCGAAGCTGCTCTTAACGGTGTGGGCGCCAAGGTTGCAGTCCACCACGTAGCTGGTGCCGTCCTTGCCGCGCATGTAGCAGAAGTGGTCCTTCCTGCCGTCCAGCAGCGCAAAGCCGCCGTAGATCAGCGCCGGGCTGCCAGCCCTCAGCGCGATCAGCTCCTTGTAGAGCTTCTCTATCTCCGGGTCCGCCTGCTGGTTGAGGCGATCCGGCCTGTCTGCGGGGAAATCGTTCCATGGCAGAAGCTCGCGGGCGTGATCCCTGGTGCCGCAGAGCGCCTTCTCCCAGGCGGCCTCTGGGGTCATAGTCTCAAGGAACTGCTTGTAGAAACCGCGCACCTCCACGTCCGAAAGCTCGTCTATCCCTACAAAATCGTAGTTCACGAGGCCCATCTCGTCGCCCTGGTAGACGAAAGGTGTGCCGCGCAGCGTAAACTGCAGCACCGCAAGCAGAGTCTGGATGCGGCGGCGCAGCACAGGGTCATTTCCGACGCGCGGGTCCACCTTGCTGGCCATGCGCGGGTTGTCGTGATTGTTGTAGAACAGGCTCATCCAGCACTGGCTGCCGTAGTTCTGCATCCAGTCCACCATGTAATCGCGGAGGTAATTCAGGTCGTAGCGGTAATCGTCGTAGCGCACGTGACCCGGGGTCTCCAGGTGGTCGAAGGAGAATATCATGTCCAGCTCGCCGCGCTCTTCGGCGGTGGCCAGCTGAGCCATCTTCATGCCAAAGCCCGGGGTCTCGCCCACGGAGAACGCGTTGTAGGGCGCAAAGGCCTTCTCGTGGATCTCGTGGAAGTATTCGTGCATGCGGGGGCCGTAGAAATAGTGCTCCACGCCGGTGAAATTCATGAGCTTGCCGATGGTGGGGTCGCCGTCCGGAAGGCCGGGCTCCTTGGAGATGTAGTTGATGACGTCCATGCGGAAGCCGTCTACGCCTTTGTCCAGCCAGAAACGTATCATGTCGTAGACGTCCTCGCGGACGTTGGGGTTGTCCCAGTTGAGGTCCATCTGCTTTTTAGAGAACAGGTGCAGGGCCCAGACGTTCTGGTCCTTGTAGTAGTTCCAGGCCGGGCCGGAGAAGAAGGAGTCCCAGTTGTTGGGCGGGGCGCCGGCGCGCAACTGGTTCCCAGTTGCTGGCGCCTTGCCGCCGGAAACCGTTGAATTTTCAACGGTTTCCCCGCCGGCGCCCGCACCGCCCGCTTCTCTAAAGAAATAATAATCCCTGTACTTGGACTCCGGATCGGCCAGCGCCGCCTTGAACCACTCGTGCTCATCGGAGGTGTGGTTCACCACCAGATCCATTATCAGATGCATGCCGCGCTCGTGCACCCCCGCCAGCAGCTCGTCAAAATCCTCCATGCTGCCGAACATGGGGTCTATCTTTCGGTAATCGCGAATGTCGTAGCCGTTGTCGTCCTGCGGAGAATCGTAGATCGGGGACAGCCACAGCGCGTTGACCCCAAGGTCCTTCAGGTAGTCCAGCTTTTCTATGATGCCGCGCAGATCCCCGGTGCCGTCGCCGTTGGAATCCTTAAAACTGCGCGGGTATATCTGGTAGAACACGGCCTCCTTCCACCACGCGGGCTTGGGCGCCTCGTTCTTCGGCACCACCTCGTCCGGCTCGGAATTGATCACGTGGATGATCGCCTGCGTGACCTTGTCGATCACCGCCGGGTCCGTGCCTTTTTCGAACAGCGGGGTGTGTTTGGCCAGACGCATTATCTTGCCCAGCTTGAGGCTGCGCACCACCGGCGCCTTAATAACTTTTTCGGAGATGCCCATCTGCATCAGGATCTTGGCGAACACATCGTGGCCCACCGGGGTGGCCCAGACTTCGCTCAGTTTCGAGTTCTCAGTGATCTTCTTCATAGTTTTTCTCCGCATAGGTCCGCATAGGGGACGGTTCTCTATGCTCAAAACAGCATAGGGGACGGTTCTCTATGCTGATAATAACATAGGGGACGGTCCTTATTCATAATCTAATTATAACGCAAAGAAACCCCTCCGGAACAGCCGTTTTGCCAAGAATCAACCGCTGGTTGGATAATATCCTACCGATAGTTTAGCGTTTCAACCACAAATCGCTTCATATCCGGCCGCGGATGCAGTATTATCTATTTGAAAACAAGGCGCGCCAAACCCCAGTCACACTCAGGAGGACAATAAAATGAAAGAAACATTCGGTCAGAGATTTGCAAGGCTCAGAAAACAGAGAGGACTCAAGCAGGAGGAGCTCGCGGAGAAGGTGGGCGTTTCCGGTCAGGCGGTCTCCAAGTGGGAGAACGACGCCTCCATGCCGGACGTATCCCTGCTGGTGCCGCTCTCAGAGCTGCTCGGCGTCAGCCTGGACGAGCTCCTTGGCAAGGAGCAGCCGATCGCACGGATAGTGCCCAGCGAGGAGCGCAAGAATATCAACGAAATGGTGCTGCGCGTGCGCGTGGATTCCGCGGAGGGCGACAAGATCACCGTGAACCTGCCCATGGCTCTGGTAAAGGCCGGCCTTAAAATGGGTATGAAGATGCCTCAGGTCAGCGGCAACGCAGCGTTGGAGGACATAGACTTCCAGGAGGTGATAACCCTTGTCGAGGCCGGAATGGTCGGCGAGATCGTTACGGTCGACAGCGCGGATGGCGACCACGTGCGCATTTTCGTGGAGTAGGCCATGCGTATCTGTGTAAATGCGGTGGATGGCCCTAAGATCAACCTGCCGCTGCCGCTCGTCATGATCAAAAGCCGGCTACTATGGCGGATCGCCGCGCGCCATGCGGAGGAGGACGTTGCGCAGTTCTATCCAATGGCCCGCGAGATCTACGACGCCCTGGCCGAATATGTCAGAACGCACGGGCACTTTGTCCTTGTGGACGTGCAGGACGCAGACGGGACCCACGTTAAAGTAAGTGTCTGAGTACTGAATCAGGTGCATCAGAGGGACGGTTCTTTCGGTGCATGCATTAGGGGGACGGTTCTTTCGATGCCGATCATGCATCGAAAGAACCGTCCCCCTGATGCAATGCGCTGTGTTTGTGAAGTTGGCACTTGAGAACCGTCCCCAAGTGCCAAAATGTAAACCACTGTGTTACTTTTTGCACGTGCCGTCATCTTGCCGAACCAGCTCCCGGCCTTTATAATACAAGCAGAAAAAGCAAACAAGCGCTGCACGCGCAGCTATAAAGCGAAAGGAGAAACGTTCAAATGACTGGACTTGGCGGCAAGATCGCCCTTAAAAGAAAAGACGCGGGCCTCACTCAGGAGGAATTCGCGGAAAAGATGGCTGTCACCAGGCAGACCGTCAGCCGCTGGGAGGCCGGCACCGTCCTTCCGGACATAGATAAGATACCGGACATCGCAAAGATCCTTGGGGTCAGCTGCGATTACCTGCTCAACGACAGCGCGTCGGAAGAGCCCGCAGGCCGCCGGGCCGCTAAAAGCGTCAGCAGGCTGCTCGCCCAGCTGCAGGGAAAGCTCGTAAAACTCTCGTTCTTCGAGGACGAGCTGGACATAGACCTCTTCAACACGAGCTGCAGGGTCCTGGATTTCGAGGGGAACTGGGTCAGGGTCGAGGCGGACCTGAAAAAAGGCCGCGTGGAAAAGCTCATCCCTCTGGCCTCGGTGCGTGCCCTTGAGATAGTAAAGGAGGCCGAGTGATGGAATACGTTGCATTAGTTTTCGGCCTTTTCGGCCTTTTCGCCTACACTCAGGTCTCGTCTCTTAAAAACCGCGTGGTCAAGCTGGAGGCGCAGCTCGCGAGCATGGAAGGGACCCCGGCTTTCGAGGACAGGGCGGCTCTGCTGAGGGCGGCTCAGTCCTACATCGGAAAGCAGGTCAGGATAGATTTCAAGGAAGACCAGATGGATGTTGATGTTTTCATGTACGGCAACCAGAAGTCCGGCAGCAACACCCTGCTGGATGCGGACGAGGACTGGCTGCTGGTGCGCGTGGACAGCGCCAGAGGATCCATGGACAAGCTGGTACGCCTCGGCACAGTACAGTCGATCAGCGTAGAATAAAAAACAGAGGCAGCACCTGCCTCTGTTTTCTTTTGTGAAATATGCACCTAAGAACCGTCCCCTAAGTGCCGCACCAGAGAACCGTCCCCTAAGTGCCGTTATCCTTTCCGTCTGGTCAGGACCGCGCCTATTACGGTTCCTATCAGGGCAAACGGCGCCAGCCTCACGAACACCCACACGAAGGCGTGGAGGAAAGTGCCCAGAACCAGATGCTCGGGATCGGCGTTGCCCCAGTCCATGTACGAGTTGCCCGTCAGCATCAGCACCGCAAACACCGACACAATTACCAAAGCCAGAATTATAAAGGCCCAGTGCAGGGCCTTTCTTTTAGATTCGGTCCTATTGGCGAGCTGGTGGTTTATGACCTCCAGCTTTTCGGAGATGGCCTTCAGATCGTCGGCCTCGGGCTGGTCGATGGTCTCCCCCAGCAGCGCGCTGACGGGAGTCTCCAAGGCCTCGGACAGCGCCAGCAGCATGTCGGAATCCGGCACGGACAGCCCCTGCTCCCACTTGGAGACGGTCTGGCGCACCACGTTCAGCTTTACCGCAAGCTCTTCCTGAGAAAGCCCCTTGGCCTTCCTTAAATTTTTGATGTTTTCGCTAAGCATTATTTTGACACCCCTTTCGTTTTCTTCTGAGAAAAGTCTATCAGGGCATGCCCGTTGCATCAAGCAACGCAAATTGACATTGAGGGATTATCCGGGGCAGGACCGTCCCCTATGCATTTTTCAGCATAGAGAACCGTCCCCTATGCGTTTTTCAGCATAGAGAACCGTCCCCTATGCTACCTATGCTATTACGCGGACGCGGATGACGCCGGGGATGGCAGCTATGCTGTCCGCTACGCTCTTTGGCACGGAGCCGTTGAAGTCCAGAATGGTGTAGGCGACCTCGCCCTTGGCCTTGTTCACCAGGTTTTCTATGTTCAGACCTGCCGCCGCAACCTTTTCTGTCATCAGACCCAGCATACCGACTTTATTGTCGTGGATGACGGTGATGCGGTCCCCGTCTGCGCGGGCAAAGCTGACGTTCGGCAGGTTCACGGAGTTAACTATGTTGCCGTTTTCTATGTAGTCCTTGGCCTGGCGGGCGCCCATAACGGCGCAGTTGATCTCCGCCTCCGGGGTGCCGCTGGCCAGATGCGGAGTGCAGAAGACCTTGTCCATGGTCTTCATGCGGGGGGTCGGGAAGTCTGTAGCGTAGCCTGCTATCTTGCCGCCGTCAAGAGCATCGCAGACAGCGTCCGCGTCCACTATGCCGCCGCGCGCAAAGTTGGCCAGGTAGACGCCGTCGTTCATAAGAGCGATAGTCCTGGCATTGATCATGCCCTTGGTCTCGTCGTTGAGCGGGGTGTGGACCGTAACAACGTCCGCGCCCTGGATGGCATCCTCGAAGCTTGGCGCAAATTCAAGGTAGTTGCGCAGCTCCTGCTGCCTTACGTGGGAGAGGTAGGGGTCGTAGCCGATGACTTTCATGCCAAGATCGTGGCAGGCTTTGGCCATGCGGCTGCCGACATTGCCCACGCCTATGATGGCGATCTTCTTGCCCATGATCTCCGGACCGCGGAAAACTTCCTTGCCGGACTCCACAACGTCCTTGCCGTAGGCGGATTCCTCATCGGACAGGGCACGCACCCAGCTCATAGCGTTGTAGCCGTGGCGCATGGTCATGATTATTGCTGCAACGGTCAGCTCCTTTACAGCGTTGGCGTTGCCGCCGGGGGCGTTCACCACGCAGATGCCGGCCTTTGTGCAGCGATCCAGCGGGATGTTGTTGACCCCTGCGCCGCAGCGGGCTATTACCTTAAGGTTTGGCCCGAACTCCATGTCGTGGATGGGCTTGCTGCGGACCATAATTCCGTCCGGATCTGCCACATTCTGGCCTATGGTGTATTTTTCCTTGTCGAACTCTGCCAGGCCCTCGGCCGCTACAGTGTTGAGTATCAGGATCTTGTTCATGGTGTTATTCCTTCCCGTTAGAGGCTGCAACTGCAATATAGTTGCACTGCCGTATTTGCTTAAATATCAATGCTTTACGAGCTCGAACTCCTTCATGGTGTCCACGAGCTTCTTTACGCCTTCTATTGGCATTCCGTTGTAGATGCTGGCCCTGCAGCCGCCCACCGTGCGGTAGCCCTTGAGGTTGATCATGCCCCTGG
Organism: uncultured Eubacteriales bacterium; assembly: GCA_902788795.1. Classification (GTDB taxonomy): domain Bacteria; phylum Bacillota; class Clostridia; order Peptostreptococcales; family Anaerovoracaceae; genus RUG13409. The sequence continues at coordinate 10,544 of CADALS010000034.1, forward strand.
ATGCGCAGAGGGCTATGAACTCGGCGTCCAGCTCCTTGCTTGGGAGCTTGAAAGTTACATTCATTATTGAGCGTGACCCCGGCTCCGCCAGTCCGGTGTAGAAGTCCGAACCGTCTATAAAATCGTAGAGCAGGCCGGCCTTTTCCCGGTTGATCTTCTCCATGGCCGCGACGCCGCCTTGCTCCTCCACCCACCTGAACACCAGGCCGGACACGTAGATCGCAAAGCAGGGCGGGGTGTTGTGCATGGACCGGCCGTCCGACATGGCCTTGTAGCGCAGCATTACCGGAAGCAGCGGGTCCACCGGCTCGTCTAAAATGTCCTTTTTCAGGATGACTACCGTGACCCCGGCGGGCCCTATGTTTTTCTGCGCTCCCGCGTAGATCAGATCGTGCTTTTTAACGTCTATGTCCATGCCCAGTATGGAGGACGACCAGTCGCCCACCAGGCGGGTCTCTGCGGCGCCGCCCACAGCGGCCGGGATCTGCGGGAGCTCCCAGAACGTTGTGCCGAACACCGTGTTGTTGCCTGTAAAGTGCAGGAACCTGGCGTCCTTGGGGAAGCTGGCCGGGTCTATCTTGGGTATATAGCTGTAGTTTTTATCCTCGGAGCTAGCCACGCACACCGCATTGCCCCAGCGCGCGCCTTCCTGCATAGCCTTGGAGGAGAACTGGCCGGACTTGATGAAGGCCATCGTGTCTCCCTGGCGGGCAAGGTTCATGGCCACCATGGAGAACTGCAGCGTAGCGCCTCCCTGAAGGAAGAGCACGGCGTAGTCGTCGGGGATGTCCATCAGGCGCCTCAGGCTGGCTTCCGCCTCTACGATTATGTCATCGAATGCCTTGCTGCGGTGGCTCATCTCCAGCACAGACGTGCCTGTGCCCGGGTAGCAGAGCAGATCCTTTTGAGCCTGCTCCAGCACCGGCAGCGGCAGCTGGCTGGGACCAGCCGAGAAATTGTAAACTCTGTCTTGCATTTGATATAGGGGACGGTTCTCTTTAACCTTTTTCGCTATAGGGCGTGCAGGGGATTTGGTTAAAGAGAACCGTCCCCTATAGCGAAAAAACCGGAAGGGTATGCCTTCCGGTCTTGGATATAGCAGTTTTAGTTGATCGGAAAGCTCGTATTCAAAACACCGGTACCCAAGAGGATCCGGAGCAGGAAGACGATGAAGATGAACAATTTGTGTGTTTCATACAACTTTCCTTTCAAAATGTTGTGTATATAATACGCCCCTTTGTGGAGCTTGTCAATACATAAGCTTCTCAAAGGGGTGAAGTTGTTGATATTGTGCGGTCTGTGCAGCTTTGCCGGGTCTGCGGCCGGCGGCTCTGCCTGTTAGCGGCCCTTTCTCTCCTGAGCGAAAGCCTCCTGGAGGGAGAGCTTGGAGAGCTCCTCGGACTTGGCATCGCCCTGGACGGCGTTTACTGCAGCCTTAAGATCCCCGGTGGCCGGTGCTGCCTGGGCCTTAGCCTGCGGCGCTGCCTCGGGAGCCTTCTTTGCCGGAGCTTCCTTTCTGGGCGGGAGCATGTTAAGCTTGCCCTCGAAAACTGCGCCGTCTGCGGTCTT
>CADALS010000035.1:0-1438 GCA_902788795.1 uncultured Eubacteriales bacterium
TCGGCTCTAAGTCCTCGCACGCGCCGCTGTTAGCCGGCCCGTGGGGCTTTCGGCCTCGGCCGCGCGTCTGGCCCGTTCGAAGCGCCTATGCGCTTCTCGTTTAGCGCTAAGGCTTGCCGTAAGTGGCTTCGCCTTGCGCTCGGCCTCTAACCCCAAAGCCGGACATCGGCAGCTCCTGCGGAGAGCCTCAGGCAGCAAGCTGTGCTTTAACAGTGTTCAGCAGTCTTTTAAAGGCCTGGCCGGTGCAGTTCCTCATAGCAATAAAAAGAGGCCCGTCCCCTATGCGTTTTTTAGCATAGAGAACCGTCCCCTCTGTTGTTTTGTGAAGTTGGCACCTGAGAACCGTCCCCATGTGCTGGCACCTGAGAACCGTCCCCAAGTGCATCAGTTCTTTTCGCGGAAGCCGCGGACTTCAATTTCCACGCCCAGGATGTTGAAATTGGTCATTTTTGTGACTTCTTCTATTATCTTTTTCTGGAGCTCTTCCGCCACCCTCATTACCTTGCTGCCCCATTCCGCGTTGATGGCCGCGCGTATGTAGAGGCAGCTGTCCGCGTCCGCAGAAGACGCCGCCAGTATCAGCTGAGCCGCTCCGGGGGTGCCGGCAACTATGTATCCAATGATATCGCTGATGACTTTCTCCGAGATCTCGAATTTTCCCATGTAACTGAAAGTCGGTCGCACCACGGTTTTCTCCGCGCGCTGGGCATTTTTGGCCTTTCTGAAGCTCCTGCGGGGGTCCATAAAGTAGCCGGAGAACTGCTTTCGCACCTGGAAGGTGGGCGCCGGTATAACGTGCATGCCGCTGTGCTCGCGGACATCGCGCGCTTTGTCCCTCTGGGCGGGAGTGGTAATGTCTTCTATGTGGATGTGCTCTATGTCTGCCGGCTGCCCCAGTCCGAGGCGGCCTGCTATCATCTCCACCATGCGCTCGGACGTGCCTATAATAAGGATGCTTTTGGGAGCCACCCTTTCTATGGCGGCCCGGACCACCTGCCGCTCCGCTTCGTCCTCGAATATGGCCGTCTTGATAGCCTTGATCTTTGTGCTCTGCTTCTTGGCGGAGGTGCCGGCTATTATAACGCCGCCGTTGATAAACAGGCCATCGTCTATAATGGCCTCGATCTTGAGCCTTGCGCAGAGCTCTATTGCGTTGTAGCTTTTGCCCGTGCCGCTTTTGCCGGACAATCCGTAAATTTTCACTTGTTATCCCACGCTAAATATGTTATAGTACTGCTGTTGTGTATAGTTGTGTTTATATTCAAACTCAAAGGAGGTTTGGACTATGGCATATGTAATTGATGATAATTGCATCGCTTGCGGCGCATGCGCTGGTGAGTGCCCTCAGGAAGCAATTTCTGAAGGAGACGGCAAGTACGTCATCGATGCTGACAAGTGCATCGACTGCGGAGCTTGCGCTGGTGTCTGCCCGATGGAA
>CADALS010000035.1:1512-2496 GCA_902788795.1 uncultured Eubacteriales bacterium
CGGTTCTCAGGTGCCAACTTCACAAAACTGTGCTTTGTGAAGTTGGCACCTGAGAACCGTCCCCGAGTGCCGGCACCTGAGAACCGTCCCCGAGTGCCAAAATCGCACTTAGTCCGGGTGATTGATGTAGTAGGTGAGCGCCTGCAGGCTGTCGGAGAGGTGCATGTTCATGACCTTCTTGCCCTTGATGACCATTTCCGTCATGCTGAAGTTCCAGACGCCCTTTACATCCGACTTCTCTATAAGATCGCGGACGGCCTCCACCTGATCTGCGGGTATGGTAAGGATAACGATATCTATGCCGCCGCCGATCAGCTTCTTGTTGAAATCTTCTACATTATCGATCTTTACGCCTGCTATCTCCCGGCCCTGAAGCTCCGGACGGATATCGCACAGCGCTGTGATCTTATAGTTGGGCTCGTTGGCTATGAGGAAGTTCATAAGCGCCTGACCCAGCCTGCCGCAGCCTATAAATGCCACATTGTAGGTCTTGTCCACGCCGAGTATCTCCCCGAGCCTGTCCCCAAGCTCTTCTACGCCGTAGCCGTAGCCCTGCTGGCCGAAGCCGCCGAAGTGGTTGAGATCCTGGCGTATCTGGGACGCTGTAACATCCATGATCTCGCCAAGCTGCTTGGAAGAGACTTTGTCCGTGCCCTGTTCTTTGAGCGATTTAAGAAAACGTCTGTAACGAGGAAGACGCTTTATAACCGCGTCCGAAACGTATGTCTTCATGATTGCTCCGTTCTTTTAAATAGTACTCTTTATATCGTGATTAATTTGTCAATTTATTTTAACACTATTGCGAACTTGTTACAAGAGCAGATTAATGGTATCATATTATGCTATGAGTATATTATCAGTAAGAGAACTGAATAAAAGCTTCGGTATAGAAACGGCCCTGGAAGGGGTCAGTTTTACCGTAAACAAAGGGGACCGCATAGGGGTCGTGGGTGCAAACGGCGCCGGAAAATCCACCCTCTTCAA
>CADALS010000035.1:2538-14035 GCA_902788795.1 uncultured Eubacteriales bacterium
CTTCAAGATAATAGTAGGGGAGCTGGCAGCAGACAGCGGAGAGATAGCCGCGGCCAAGGACCTTACCGTGGGCTACCTGCGCCAGAGGGAGCACTTCCCGGAGGAAGGCACCGTTCTGGACACCATGCTGATGCTTGGAGACGAGCCCGCCGCCAAGAGGGGGGCCCTTGCAGGCTCCACCCTGGCCGAAAGGTTCGAGGAGCTGCACGGCTACAGCTTCGACCGCGCCGCAAAGGGCATACTGATCTCGCTCGGCTTTGCGGAAAGCGCGTTTGGGCAGAGAGTAGGGGCCCTGTCCGGCGGAGAAAAGACCCGCCTGGCTCTGGGCGCCATGCTGCTTAGGGAGCCGGACCTTATGCTTTTGGACGAGCCCACCAACCACCTGGACATTCCCACGCTGAAGTGGCTGGAGAACTACCTTAAAGGCTACCGCGGCACGCTTATGATAATCTCGCACGACCGGTACTTCCTAGACAAGTGCGTCAGCCGCATATTCGAGATAGAAAACTGCCGCCTTAAGTGCTACGAGGGCAACTACAGCAAGTTCAAGGAGACTAAGCAGCTCCAGTACGAGATAGAGCTCAAGCATTACGAGCAGCAGATGGAGGAGATAAAGCGCCAGGAGGAGCTGATAGCGCGCTACAAAGGGCGCGGCACGGAAAAGCTCGCAAAGCGCGCGCATTCAAGGGAGATGAGGCTTTCCCACATGGAAAGGCCAGAGCGCCCGGTAATGCTGTCGGAGACGCTCAAGATCAATTTCTCCGAAAAGCTGGCCTCCGGAAACGACGTGGTGTTTGCGGAGAACCTGTCCTTTGCCTACCCAGGCTGCGAGCCTCTGTTTAAGAACGTGGCCCTGGACATAAAAAAGCAGGACCGCATATGCATAGTGGGCGCCAACGGAATAGGCAAGACCACCTTGCTCAAGATGATCCTGAGCCAGCTTAGGCCGGACAGCGGCTACATAAGGCTGGGGCAGAACGTCATCCCCGGCTACTACGACCAGGAACAGCGCGGCCTGGACCCGGAGAGCACCGTGCTGGACGAGCTCCACAGGATGTACTTCCGCTACGACCAGACGGACCTGCGCAAGATACTGGGCAGCTTCCTCTTCCACGGGGACGATGTGTTCAAGAAGGTAGGGGATCTGGCCGGCGGAGAAAAGGCGCGCCTGGCGCTGCTGAAGCTTATGATGTCCGGCGCCAACCTGCTGATATTCGATGAGCCCACCAACCACCTGGACATTGCCGCCAAGGAGGTCTTTGAGGACGCCATAATGCATTTCCCAGGGACGGTCATTATAGTAAGCCACGACCGCTACCTGCTGCAGCACGTTCCGACGGCTATACTGGAGCTTACGGCGGACGGGATAATAAAATACCCCGGCACTTACGACTACTACGACGAAAAACGCAGCAGCCTGGAGAAGAGCAGGGGAGAAGCGTCCGAAAACGTTGAGAGATCAAGGGGCGCGGGCTCTGCAACTGATAATCAGTTGCATGCAAATGGCGGCGCGGAGGGCCCTGCTGCGGCAGCAGATGCGCCAAAGCTTTCCGGCGCGGAGGCCTACAAAGCAAAGAAGGAAGCAGACGCCGCAGCCAGAAAGGCAGCAAAGAAACTTGCGGACGCGGAGGCAGCCGTACAGGCCGCCGAAGATACCGTTAAAAGGCTGGAAAACGAGCTCTGCAAGCCGGAAATATACGGGGACGCATCAAAGGCCGTCGAGACCGCAAAAGCGCTGGAATCGGCTAAAAAGGCCCTTGACGACGCATACTGGAACTGGATGGAACTGCAGTAATGCATATTTGAAAAGCAAGGCCCCGGGGCAGTGCGCTCCGGGGCTGTTATTATGGAGAAAGTTTAAGGATGTTACTCTTTTGCTGATTCCTGTGCGTCAAGCTTTATCGCACGCTCACGCATCGTATTCATCAGGTCCGGCCATACCTGAGGGTCAACAAAGGGCCTGAAATCCATGTTGTCCTTAGTGTACTTAAGGCCCTCAAAAATTCCGGTCTGACGAGGGTGGCTCGGGAGGCAGATTTCTACAGGAACATTTGCAAGTTTCTCCAGATCTGCTATATAGCGCTTGCGGCAGGAATGGGGCAGTCCGAACTGGTCCAGCCTGACGTTTTTCATTGCGTTAAGACCCATGCCTCCGTGCATTGCGCAGCGGTAAACGGTGCCGTCCTCATCGATGTCTTCGAAAAAGAAAGAAGTAACGCCAGGTGTGTGTCCCGGTGTCAGCTGAGTTCTTATTGTGAAGTTTCCAATCTTAATTGGCTCGTCATCGCTGTAGAAGTGATCCGGCTCAAAGTCCATCTTGAAGTGTTCCATGGGCATATATGTAAAGTCAGGGTTTCTGCGCATATTGTCGTAACCCTCTTTCGACATATACACTTCTGCTCCGCTGTATTCCTTAAGCGCTCTCAGCCCGCCGCAGTGATCCGCGTGTTCGTGAGAAAGCAGTATATGCTTTATATCCTTTGGGTCAAATCCGAGTATCCTTACAGACTCAGTAAGCATATAAAGGAGCTCATGATGGCTGGTGTCTATTATTGCAAGGCCGTCTCCTGTGTCTATCAGAAAGCAGCTTACCCAGTCGTTTCCGCTGGCGTAGTATACATGGGGCGCCACCCTGAACGGAGGCATCCACATATCCCACGGATGGGTCCTGATTATTTCCGGAGGATTGGGATAATCCGGCTGCATGCCAAATATACTCATTTTGCGGCTCCTTTCTTTTTGAACCTTTTAATTAGAGGAATGACTATGCATGCGAGTCCGATGATAAGCAGAATCAGGGATACCGGCCTTGTTACGAAGGTCAGGAATCCGTTGTCCGCGTAGCTTACAGCCTTTCTCAGATTGGTTTCCAGCGTATTCGCAAGTACGAAGGTGAGCATGAACGGGCTCTGCGGAAGATCGAAGTAGGACATCGCAATGCCGAACACTGTAAACGCTATAGAAGCGAATACCGAGAAGTTGTTGTTTGTCGTGCAGTATGCTCCGACAAAGCACAGGATCAGGATGACCGGGTACAGGAAGTGATAAGGCACCTTAAGCAGGGACGGGAAGAGCCTCATTCCAAGAGTCTGGAACAGAAGCACGCCTATCGCGCCGATTATGGCTGCCATATAGATCATGTATACGAATACCGGCTGATCTGACTGCATAAGAGGACCTGCTTCCACGCCGAAGATCGTAAGCCCACCGAGCAGCAGGGCTGTTGTGGAGTCGCCTGGTATACCGAGGCTTATCATCGGGGTGAGCGCACCGCCTATGGAAGCGTTATTTGCTACTTCCGGGGCTATGACGCCGTCGATGCAGCCCTTGCCGAACTCTTCTGGATGCTTTGATGAGCTCTTCGCCAGGCTGTAGGCAACTACGTTGGAAAGCGCTCCGCCAAGGCCGGGCAGGAAGCCTACCCAAAGGCCGATCAGGAAGGAACGGATTATATTACCGATGTTTGAGATCAGGTCCTTTCCGGGGAACTTGAATCCACTGATGACTATCCTCTCGGATTCGCTCTGCTTGGTGTTTCTTGCATACTCAAAGAGTATGGTCTTTCCGGCGAAAAGTCCCATTGCTATGCAGATGAGGTTGAAGCCGCCTGCAAGGTAATAGGAGCCGAATGTGAATCTGGGAGTTCCGGATACCGGAGCGTAGCCGACACACTGGAGCATTACTGCAAAGCCTACGGAAAGAAGGCCTTTAAGGACGCTGCCGTCGGACAGTCCGATGACCATGGTAATTGCCATGAACGCAAGCGCAAAGTATTCTGCAGGTCCTATCATTACTGCTATCTTTGCAATAAAGGGGCAGAGTAGCATGGCAACGAGTATGGACGGGAACGTGCCTATAAAGTTAGAGCAGACAGCTGCGCTGAGCGCGCGGACTGGGTTTCCCTGTTTCGTCAGCTCGTAGCCGTCGTAGACCGTGGCTATGGATGACGCGGTTCCCGGAATACCGAGAAGTATGGAGCCTATGCAGGAGCCGGACATGCTTCCTACCCAGATGCCTATGAGCATAGCGATCGCATAGTAGCGGTTTAGCGAATAGCACATTGGGAGAAGGAGCGTTATGGCAAGTCCTCCGCTAAGACCGGGAATGGCGCCCATCACCATGCCAAGTATGGCGCCGCCGGCTACCAGAAGGAGACAGACAGGCTGGAACAATACTTTTAATGCTTCTAAAACAAATTCCATAAATGCCCCTCCTTAGCTGAACAGAAGCCCTGCGGGCAGCAGCATGTTAAGGACGTGCGTAAAGATGAACCATATCGCGGCAGAGATGCCGGCAGAATAGAGTATCTTTACCCAGATCGGAATGGGTTTTCCGACTGAAAACATGCAGCAGACGATAAATAGTATAACAGGTACTGCGACCATGAAGCCCACGAGCCACAGCAGGACGCCGTAGAGCACGAATACTCCGTAGAGTATAAGAAGGCGCTTCCACTCGTTCTTTGTCATGAAGGGCTTGCCTTCTATCGGCTTACCCATGATGGCAAGAGCGCCGCCGCAAAGTACAAAGATAGCTGCTGCTATCATAGGGAATATCTTGGGACCGGGGTCTCCTTCCATTGTCGATTTCGGCAGCTGCATTGAGGCCGCACCGAAAGCGATACCAAGCAGAAGACAGAATATACCGAGGACCCTATCTTTGTTTTTCATTGTTTTGCCTCTTTGTGACAGTAGGAATAGAATTGAAATGGAAATGGAAACGGAGCGAAGCTGCCCCGTTTCCTGTGATCTTAAATGTGCCGATATACTACTTGATATTGTCGTGTGCAGCCTTCATGATCTTGACCATGTTGTTGATATTGTCTGCTGCTTCGGACGGAGTGTAATAAGTAAGTGTGCTGTTCATCTTCTTGTAGCTGTCGATGACAGTGCTGTCAGTGGAAGCGCTCTTGATGTACTCGCTGATCTGCTTTACGGTGTCTTCGTCCATACCCTTAGGTCCGAGGATGAGGCCGCTCTGCGGAACGATAGCGTCCTTGTAGCCGAGCTCTGTGAATGTCGGATAGTCGGAGTAGGTCTTGCTGCGCTCGTCCTGAAGAATTCCGAGGATCTTCATGTCGCCGCTCTTTACATACTGATCTGCAGCGTTAAGGGTGATGTCTGCGCAGTCGATGTGCTTTCCGAGGATGGCTGTGATCTTGTCAGGCTGGCTTCCTGCTTCAACGAACTTGAGTTCGATGCCTGCTGCCTTGCAGAAGGAAGCTTCAAACAGCATGGATACAGCCGCATTCTGTCCGCCGAACTTGAGCTCGCCCGGGTGAGCCTTAGCGTAGTCGATGAACTCCTGAAGTGTGTTATAGGGAGCGCTTGCAGGAACGACAAATGCGTTCTGGTCATCTGCGCCAGCGGGGATGCCGATGATGGTGAAGTCTTCCACACTGTGATCATAGGTTCCGAACAGGTTGGAAACTACCATGTTTGCAGAGAAGATAAGGAAGGTGTTTCCGTCCGGCATGGCATTGCGGACCTTCTCATAGGCAACGGTTCCGCCGCCGGTTGTGTCGTTGTCGACAATGAAGTTCTTGCCGGTAGCGCGTGCAAGATAGTCAGTCAGGATACGTGCAGACTGATCGTTTCCTCCGCCAGCCTTTGCAGGAACGACTACGGTAACATTGTTTGCGGAAGGCCATGTCGGTGCGGGAGCTGCATTATTATTGTTTCCAGTATTCTGCGATCCGTTGCCGCATGCAGCAAGTCCGATCACCATAATGAGTGCCAGAACTACAGCAGTTATTTTCTTTAGACTATTCATTTTTTCCTCCTTGATACAATAGCAAATTAAAGAATGTTTGGGCTTTAGCCCTGCTGTTTAGATAATATTTCTACAACGGCGCGGAGGTCGTCCTCGCTGCCGACGTTGCCGGGGAAAATAACATAAGAGGTGCCGGGGAAGCGGCTCTCGGCGCCGGTCTGCCATACTGGGATGCCCGGGCGTATCTGCCCAAGCACGTTGGCTCGCTTTACTTTAAGCGCCTTGGTGCCTACATCGCTGGAGGTTATGCCGCCCTTGGCTACGACGAAAGCCGGCGTAACGCCAAGCTCTCCGACGAGTCTTTGCACGCCGTCGCTTATCTTTACGCTTCTTTGCAGAGCGCTCTCTTTTGTGTCGTTTTCAAGGCTCAGGACTTTTCTTCTGGTGTAGCATACCGCAGTCTTGCCGGATGTGATGATGCGCTCCTCCTCGCGGACGCAGCGTGTCACCTCGTTGTAAAAAGCCTCATCGCCGTCCAGGACCTTATCGGAATCGAACTCTACGGGAACCACGCAGTCCAGCTGCAGCAGCTTTTCCAGCTGCGCGGTGGTCTTTTGGGTGTGGCTGCCGACAACGACAATGCCGCCGTTTGTGGTATCGTTTTCAACCATTTCTTTTCGCGTAAGGAGCGGCTTGTCGGAAATGCCTCCCATTACTTTTACGAGACCGGCCGCTGTCCTGAACATGAAGTTCTTCCCCTTTGCCATCGCTCTGTAGAGGGCAACGGAGAACACCTTAAGATCCACGTAATCGACAGCGTTGACGCAAACTTTGTTGAAGCCGTTTACTGAAAGCAGCTGTTCTTCTATTTTATCGTACGCGCAAGCCCTCAGGTCCTCAAGGCTTATGCATGTGACGTTTTCTGCCTTATACTCGCCGCCGGTCTTCTCCTCAACGTATTCAGGTATCGAGGATCTGGTGTAGCCGAAGCTCTTGTCCTTTGCAAACTCAGTGTCTGCGGCCGGGACAAGGGAGTCTCCCTGTTTGACATAGTGAACGTTTCCTATAGTAAACCTTCCGCCTTCCTTAAAGAAGGGGCACATGACTTCCGCATCCACGGCTATCCCGTTCTCTCTCATGCCTTCCATAAGGAGCTTTGGCTCCAGCGGGTAGTGGCCGCGGAGGGTGGAATCGCTGCGGGACATGAACAGGTAGGGCCTGCCGCATTCCTTTGCAACTTCGGCAACGGTCTGCGCTATCTCCTTATGCACGGCGGTCGTCTCGGAGACTGTCATTCCGCGGGAGTTGGTCAGTATGTAGAAGACTTTGTTCTCCTCCGCAAAGGCCTGGCGTATGGCGTCTTTGGTCCAGGTGGTGTAGACGGAGATGTCATGGACAGTCTGGACACCTGTAGGATCGTCGTCCAGGACAACTATTTTATGAGGGTCTTTTGCGATCTCCGCTGCAAGAAGCTTGTCTGCTGAGGCCTCATCCACGGCAGGAAAGCTGCCAAGTATATCGGCGCTGATCGTCTTTTCGTTCATGCTGCAGCCTTTCTAGAGCGTCTCATCGCTCTGTACAATAACACCGGCGAGTTGTTCGAAATACTGAACATATCCGCCGTGATCATCATTCATGTGTCCTCCGACCTTGAGCGCCTGCTGTATCTCAAAGAGCTGCGCTGTGAAGGGCATAGGAACATCTATTGCATGCGCTGTGTCGAGCACGTTTTTTATATCCTTGTGATTTATGGAGATCTTCCCGCCGGGGGTGAAGTTTCTTGCACACATCATCGGCGCCTTGGCGTCCAGGACCGCGCTGCCCGCAAGTCCGCCGCGGATAGCTTTGTAGACCTTCATCGGGTCTGCGCCTGCCTTGGTGGCGAGCACCAGAGCTTCAGATACAGCTGCGATATTGAGATTTACAATTACCTGGTTGGCAAGCTTGGTGATGCTGCCGCTGCCGCTCGGTCCGATAAGAAGAGCTGAGCTTCCAAGTATGTCGAAATATGGCTGCATCTTGTTGAAATCTGTTTCGTCTCCGCCGCACATGATAGCGAGCGTGCCTGCGATGGCTCCGGGTTCTCCGCCCGATACGGGAGCGTCAACAAAGCCGACGTTCATAGCCTTGAGCTTTTCATAGCAAGTCTTGCTCTCGTTTGCTGTAACGCTGGACATATCGCAGACAACTTTGCCGGCCGTAAGGCCTTCTGCTACGCCGTCCGTGCCGAACAATACGTCCTGAACTATCTTTCCGTTAGGCAGGATAGTGATGATAACATCGCAAAGCTGTCCGATCTGCTTATAGCTGCCAGCTTTTGCGCCTTCGCGGACAAGCTCATCCACTGCTGTTTTGTTGATATCGCAGACCATAATATCAGTGCCTGCCTTGAGGAGGTTTTTAGCCATGGGCTTTCCCATTATTCCGAGCCCTATGAATCCAAGCATGATGCGTTTCCTTTCTTTATTGCGTTGATGGATGTTTGAATCGAGGTTTGCTACATACCGGTATACCGGTATGTAGATATATGGATTATACATAAAGAAAATACCCAAGTCAATACTTGTTTTTCAACAGAGCTTACTATATTATGTAAATGTTATGCACGGCCCAGCGTATGGTAAGGGAATATGAATGTACAAGAGCTTAAGCCGCTCCAGCTCCAGGCTTACAACTATATAAAGGAGAAGATAGTTTCCGGCGAGTATTCCTTCAACAGGACTTATTCGGAGACTTCCATTGCCCAGGAGATAGGGATATCCCGCACGCCTGTAAGGGATGCGGTCCACATCCTGTACCAGGAGGGGCTTATAGACATACAGCCCAGCAGGGGCTTTGTGCTGCACCGCATAACGGAGCGCGATGTTATAGAAACTTACGAGGTAAGGTCTGCCATAGAAAGCTACTGCGCGCAGAAGCTTGCGCAGGAAACAGATACTGCAGTCAGGGCGGAAGCGGTGGCTGCACTGGAAGGGTCTCTGGCCAGGCAGCGCGCCATATACGAAAGCGGCGCGGATCCTGCGGCATTTTCGGAGGAGGACAGGAACTTCCACCTGCAGCTTGTTGGGAGCAGCAGGAACGATGCTTTCATAGAGGTCTTTACCAAGTACATGTACTGGATCAAGATTCTTGCGTCCTATTCGCTTTCTGTTGCGGGCAGGATGGGCAGGACCATAGAAGAGCACAGCCGCATATTCGAGGCCATTAAGGCTGGGGACGGCGCCGGGGCTTACAATGCCTGCATTGCGCACATAAAGGCGCCGCTGGATCTTAACCTGGACAGCATATACAAACAGATCACTAAATAGAACAAAACTGCTGTTTTGGGCGGTTTTGTAAAATGTATCAGACAAAAGGCTATTATCATGAACAAATTAAGACTATTTGCTATTCTTTTGGCTATTATAATGCTCGTTACCGTTCCTGCTTTTGCGGAGGGCGGCGGCCTGCTGATAATGGGCAACCCCAATTCCAACACAGAGGAAGGCGGGGATAAAGCGGACTACAACATGCCGGATGATCCGGAGGACGGCAAGATGTACGCTCTGGATGTAAACACCACAGGCGCAGATCAGAGCGCGGATAACGGCGCAGCTTCCGGAAACGAGAACTCCTCGGAGAACATCGTGGATCCGGCGGACCCCACCAAGGAGATAACAGAGGAAGAGCTCGCGCGCCGCAAGGAGATCTACACCATGACCGCCCTGGTGGCCCTGGCCGCAATAGCCGTAGGCATCAATGAAAAGCGCCGCAGGCGCTGATCTCATATGGTATAATAAAACTAATTAAAGGGGAAACAAACCATGAAAAGAGCAATTGCAATACTTTTAGCCGCCATCATGCTTGTATCGCTTGCGGCATGCGGAGCCAAGGCAAAGACCTTCACCGCAGAAGAGCTGAGCATAGAGCTTACAGACGCGTTCACGGAGGCCGATTACGAGGGCTACACCAAGAGCTTCGATTCCAGCAAGGTTGCGGTCTTTGTGCTCAGGGAGGACAAAGCGCAGCTCGGAGACCTTAAGCTGAGCCTGGACGAATACGCCCAGCTGGTGTACAGCGCCAACGTCAACCGCAACCCGCAGAGCGTAAAGAAGGAAGGGGAGATGCCCTACTTCGAGTACGAGTTTACCGGAACGGATAACCAGACCGTGTTCCACTACTACACCACCATGCACGAGTCCGACGGAGCGTTCTGGATAGTGCAGTTTGCAACCAAGCAGGCCCAGTGGGACAAGCTTAAGGCAGACGTGCAGAAGTACGCCGCATCCGTAAGCTTCAAGTAGAGCAGCGGCAAAGCGCCGGATAGTGTCAGGCAAACAACAAGAAGAGCCCTTTGGGGCTCTTTTTTTATGAATTCTGTGTGAAAACGCCGCCGGACTTATTGCGTGCAACCGTTGCAGCATTTATAATTGTAAAGCACAAAAGGGGAAATTATGCTTCAGATCAAAGACATCAGAAAAGAATACAGGACCGGGGACCTGGTGCAGAAGGCTCTTGACGGGGTGAGCCTTACTCTGCGCGACAACGAATTCGTTGCCATACTGGGGCCCAGCGGGTCCGGCAAGACCACTCTGCTGAACGTTATAGGCGGCCTGGACCGCTACGACAGCGGAGATCTTATAATTAACAATATCTCTACTAAAAAATACACGGACCGCGACTGGGACTCCTACCGCAACCACACGATAGGCTTCGTGTTCCAGAGCTACAACCTTATCCCGCACCAGAGCGTGCTGGCAAACGTGGAGCTGGCGCTGACTATTTCCGGCGTTTCCAGGTCCGAAAAGCGCCGCAGGGCGGTGGAAGCTCTCACAAAGGTGGGCCTTGGGGACCAGCTGCACAAGAAGCCGAACCAGATGTCCGGCGGCCAGATGCAGCGCGTGGCTATCGCAAGGGCTCTCGTTAACGACCCGGAGATACTGCTTGCGGACGAGCCTACAGGCGCTCTTGACACTCACACCAGCGTGCAGGTAATGGATCTTCTTAAGGAAGTGGCCAAGGACCGGCTGGTAGTGATGGTCACCCACAACCCGGAGCTGGCGCAGGAGTACGCGACGCGCATAGTGCAGCGGAGGGACGGCCGGATAATAAGTGATTCAGACCCTGTGGAGGCTGCCGCAGCGGAGGCTCCCGCGGTGCACAAGAACATGGGCAGGGCGTCTATGTCATTCCTTACGGCGCTGGCGCTGTCCTTCAACAACCTCTGGACCAAGCGCGGCCGCACCATTCTTACCGCCTTTGCCGGATCCATAGGAATCATAGGCATTGCGCTGATACTTTCGCTCTCCAACGGCGCCAACACCTACATAAAGAGCATAGAAGAGGACACTTTATCAGAATATCCGATCACTATAACGTCCTCCGGGCTGGATTACGGTTCCGTTTTCAGCGAGATGGCCGAGGCCAGGGCAAACAACGCCAACAGCGCGGAGAACACGGAACCAGCGGACAAGGGGGATGTCCGCGAGCGCCACGTGCTGAACACCATGTTTGCCGGCGTTTCCTCCAACGATCTTAAGTCCTTCAAGACCTACCTGGATGCCAACGAGAAGGAGGTCTTTACCTACGCAAGCGCTCTGGAGTACAACTACTCCGTAACGCCGCGTATATTCAGGCTGGACGGCACAAACGGCTACCGCCAGGTGCACCCGGACCAGACCCTGTCCTCCATGGGCGTTTCCTACGGCAATTTCGGGTCCTTCTCCATGATGAACACCAATATTTTCTTTGCTCTGCCCAAGGACGATTCCCTGTACAAGGAGCAGTACCAGATAGAGGCAGGCCG
>CADALS010000035.1:14077-15582 GCA_902788795.1 uncultured Eubacteriales bacterium
CGCAAATACAACAACGGCGAGGATGTTAAGCTGGATACTGCGCTGAACACCTACAAATATACTGATTTTTTAGACATTTCGTTCAGTATAGTGAACAGCGCGGACCTGTACGAGTACGATCCTACCTATAAAGTGTACGTGGACAAGACAGACAACCAGGCCTACATGCGCTCTCTGGTGGAAAGCGGTGAGCCTCTTAAGATAGTCGGCGTGGTAAGCCAGCTGGAGGATGCCAACGCAGCAATGCTGAACTTCGGCGTGGGCTTCCATCACGACCTGCTGGAGCACACCATGGACATGGCTGCCCAGAGCCAGGCCGTAAAGGACCAGATGGCAGATCCGGAGAAGAACATCTTTACAGGCAAGCTCTTTGGAGAGGAGGAGCAGGAGAACCCATTCGACCTTTCGAACATCTTCTCTGTGGACGGAGACAAGCTCATGAACGCCTTCACCTTCGACCAGAGCGCGCTCAACGTGGACCTGTCCTTCCTCTCCAACCTGGATCTTTCGAACCTCAACATAGACCTTTCGCAGGTGGACCTGTCCGAGCTTTCCAATATAGACTACGCGGAGGCATTTAAGGACGTGGACATACAGGTGTCCCAGGAGGCTCTGCAGACACTCATCCAGACTGCGCTGGATGCCTATGCCGCCCAGACGGATATAGACCCGGCTCAGGACGCGCAGGGCTATGCTCAGGGATTTGCACGGTTCCTGGCTTCCGAAGAAGGAAGAGCTATTATATCTGACGGAATAGATAATGTAGTGAACACAGACGAGGTCCGCGGAGAGATGCAGGCCGCTTTCAGCTCCATCTCCGAGCAGGCTCAGCCGGTCATCCAGGCCCAGCTCAACAACATAATAGGCCAGGTGGTAAGGCAGCTTTCGGGCCAGCTCCAGTCCAAGATGAACCAGGCAATGTCCCAGCTCGCAAGGAACATGCAGAATGCCTTCAAGGTGGATGTGGATGCCTTCAGTGGCGCCATAACCATAAACATAGACGCCAACCAGCTCAGGGAGCTCATGATGTCCATGATGTCCACAGACCGCGCCAGCTACGAGGGCAACCTGGCTAAGCTCAACTACGCAGACAAGGGCAGACCGTCCTCCATACTGATCTACCCCAAGGATTTCGACAGCAAGACCGCGCTCGTGGCCATGATAGACCGCTACAACCAGGCGGCCAAAGACGCGGACGATAAGGACAAAGTAATAACCTACACGGACTATGTGGCTACTTTAATGTCCAGTGTAACTACTATAGTGGACACGATCAGCTACGTGCTCATAGCCTTCGTGGCGATCTCCCTGGTCGTTTCGTCCATAATGATAGGCATCATCACCTACATCTCCGTACTCGAAAGGACCAAGGAGATAGGCATACTCAGGGCAATAGGAGCATCCAAGCGCAACGTATCGCAGGTGTTCAACGCGGAGACCTTCATAATAGGCCTGCTGGCTGGCGTAATAGGCGTTGGCGTTTCCCTGCTCATCCTTATCCCGGG